>RFHE01000176.1 GCA_003696445.1 Calditrichota bacterium
AATGGGTAGGTAGAAAACTCGTTCGGCTATAGGCAGAGAGGCCTTCCGGTGAAGCCCACTTTTCATCGATACGGCTCCTTGCGGGCGAACAGGGAGGCATCTTCTACTTCTGTTTCCATTAAATTTTCTGACGCGGTGGCGGATTTCGGCTCAGGTCCTCTTTACAGTAACCATTGGTTCGGCCACCTTTGCCCTGTTGAACACCGCAGGATCCCCCGAGTTTACCAAAGGCCAAAAAATCTAAATCACCTCTGTGGGCTGACGCATAACGGCTTCCACGCTCCGTCTTACCAGGCTATTTTCAGCACTTGTCGGGCTTAGCCTTACACCGACCTAACGCTTCTGACATAAACCTCGTTGGAAGGTACGCGCTGGCCCGCGGTACGCAACTGGGCTTTGGGGAAGTTAATTGACCTGGCCCTCCTAGAGCAGCTCCCAGGGGACCGGCGGCAAGCACCGCCGAGGCAGCAACATCCATTGGTACAAAACGCACCGTCATACAACCTGCAACCAAAGGACAGCCAAGCAATTTACAGCCCGCACAAAATTTTTTGTTAAAGCGATGAAATGAGTGCTTACACCTGTGTTTTTCAAAGCATGGGTTGGCTTTGGCAAATCAACAAATCTTTTTTGATCACACCCATCGTTCTACGGCTCTGGTGAGGAACCCACAGCCCGAGTGGCCCCGCCAGCCAGTATGAAAATTTCCGGAGCGGAACAGCGCCGAAAAAAGGCCCCAATGCAAACACGGGAACCTATTACACGAGCCTAGCCTTTTCAGCCAAATAAGCCATCTTGACAATTAAATCAAGCTGTCTTCCTTCACTGGGAGGAAGCGCCCGCCTTCCCCGGGTGAGTTGTTTTAAGGTCCTGTGCAAAGGAAACAGTTGCTTGCAGAAAAATACTTTGTCCACGACTTTTAAACACTCCCCGGGAAAGTCCTGGGCTGGTCAAAATCGCCTTCAGATTCCTTTTTCCTTATCCGGGTTTTCGTTGTACTGCTCGCTCTGGCCGGGGGGAATGGTTAAGTATTCCCAGGCTGTCCCTGAAAAATGCCTGGCCAGGTACACAATTTGTCCCACATGGTAGCTGAAATGGGCCAAGGAACGGGCCAGGGCTTCTTCCACCGAAAACCGGACCCCACGAATGGTAACAACTTTCTGCATCTCCTGCGGCCCCAGGGAAAAGACACTGCCTTCCAGAACCTTCCAGGCACGGTCCCACTTTTCCATCAATGCTGTCCTGGTCATGCCCTCCACCCGGAACTCCGATTCCCGATTACGCCAGGGTTTTTCTCCGTCAGAGGTAAGGAAGTCGGTGAATCGGGAAAGCAAATTGCCGGAGATGTGGTTCAAAATTACGGCAATCGAATTGTCCTGTTCGTCCAATCGCCGGAAAAAGTTATCGTCGGAGACCTGGGCCAGCGCACCCTCCAGTAGCTTTCTGTACCGCCGGTACTCTGCAACAAACACATTCATCGGCAATTCTCCTCTACATTTCTTGGGTTTGTGTTTTTTTTGGCACCGTAAAACGGACACCGGTCTGGGACCTTGCCAGAGCCAGGATACTTCAAAAGTACCGGAGTGTCAACACTGGTTTACTCTTCTGGTCAAGTTCAAACAAGGTGTGCCCTCGGGCATCCCACCCAATTCCCTCACCCCTGGTTGTGTTTCCAGAGGCCAAACCGGTCCTGTATAAAATCGAGAACGATTGTCTCATGCAGAAAAAGGGCATTGCCGGTTAGTCCCTGCACCTGCTCCCGAAGAAAAAAGGCCGCATTGTCGTCCCCCGGGATGGAATTAACGTGCTGGTTTTTGAATAGCTGCTGCCCGATGGCCAACGGGACTTTCAAGGGGACCCCATAAACGGTAACCCAGCTGCCCCAGGCCGGCACTTTCAATGTATCGATTGGACCGGCTTCCAGGTCAGCGTAGCGTTGCCAGTGAAGGCTGTCGGTCACTACCGGGAAGAGGCTGGAACCGGTGTCGAACATCAGGTCGTGGGTTTCCTTTCCAAAAGTAAAAGGTACCTTAATCCGTCCCCTTTCTATTTTGCAATTCACCCATTCAAATTGGCGGAATAACCGCTCTGGGAGGGTATCGGTCAGGCAGAGCCTTTCTCGCGGATAGTCGATGATCAGGAATTTGTTCCGGCAGAAGTCGGCTCCAATGCTCCCGATCAGTTTTGTCGAAGGAAGGCCCATGGAATCTACCGGGATTTCTTCGCCGAAGTTTTTGTAAACCACGAAATCGCTAACCGGGGAGGGTATTGAATCGATGACCACGGTGACGTTCCGCAGCATGTAACGTGGCAGGTCGAATTGCCGGGATGTGTTGGTGGTATCGATTTTTGCTGCCAGGTCGGGATACTTCTTGTAGTAATTTTTTAAAGCGTTTTCGTAAAAAATGGTGGCGGTAGCGCCCAGATCGAACTGAGCCACGAATTCGTCGGGAATGCCCTCGATGGAGAGTGGAAGCAAAATGGCCGCCCTGTCGAAATGGCGTTCTCCCAGAGCGATGCCTATCCATTAAAAATGAATCCAGTCCAGATTTTCGAGGGCGTGTGTAGGTTGAACCTCCTTGGCCGGCCGGACAGGCATAAGAACATGAGGGAAACGAGAAGGCCGCTGGTAGCTTTCACAGGCCGCCTCCGTAAATTCGCTTGCTCAAATTTCAACTTGATCGGGCGAATTTAGCCCCGATCCCTGCCTGCTTCGGTAGTCATGCGTACAGGTGGTTCGGTCAGAGGTCGGGAGATCAATCCGTTGCCGGGTTGGCAGCATCGTCGAGGGCTTCCAACTCCGGCCAGCCTGCTGCAAAATCGACTTCCTGAAATCCAAACTGGTTCTGAATGGCTTTCAGGACCACCTGCTTCACTTCCGCCATGTACAGTTTTCGGCCCAGCAACTGCTCCAGCGAGGTAACTCCCCGGTGGAAAATGCCGCAGGGGATGATGCCGGAAAAATGCTCCAGGCGGGTGTTGACGTTAAAGGCAAACCCGTGCATGGTGGTCCAGCGGGCGATGCGAACCCCCATGGCCACAATCTTATCCTCGCCCACCCACACGCCGGTGTACCCATCCATGCGCTGGGCCTGAATGCCCCAGTGCTGGAGGGCCTCGATGAACACCGCCTCCAGGGTGCGCATGAACCAGGAGATGCTGGTGCGATGAAAGCGAAGGTTGAAGATGGGGTAGCCAACCAGTTGTCCGGGGCCGTGGTAAGTGACATCCCCGCCCCGATCCACGTGAACCACCTCGATGCCCTGACGCTGCAAGTACTGCTCGGTGGCGATCACGTGCAAGTCGGTCCCGTTTTTACCGATGGTGTACACCGGCTCGTGCTCAACAAACAGCAGGGTGTCCGGAATCCGGGTCTGTACCCGCAACTGATGGAGCTGCTTTTGCAGGTCCCACACCGGCCTGTAGGCGCGGCGCCCTAGATCCCAGACCTGAAGCCGGCGAGGCTCGGCTAAGCCAGCTGCCTGTGGTTCAGTACGGTTCTCAGCGGAAGGATTTTGCTGGGTCATGGCGCCGTTTCTCCTTGTTCCAGGGCCTCTAACAAGGCATTAAAATGCTGGAAACGCTCCGGAAAGCGGACCGGATCCAGGTAGCGCAATTTATCTTCCAGCAGTAATTTAAATTCCAGCTCCCCCAGCCGGGCCAGACAAAGCGGATCGGGCTCGCGTTCCAGCTGGATCTGAATCCAGTGAGCACGGTGTAAAAAATCCACCACCCGGCGAAAGCCCTCGAAGGTGATTCTGTGATCCGGGTAATTGCGGGTGAGCGCCAGGTACCATTGGCTCAGCTTGATGGGATTGTTTTCCCAGAGGATCTGCAAAGCCCGCAGGTGGATCAGCTTCATGTGTTCCAGATCGGCCGGACCGGGCGGATGCAACATCTGCCGGATGCCTTTTGCCACCGAACGGGCCAGCTCGCTCACACTGACCGACATGCCCACCTTGTTGCGCACCGGCAACTGCTGCAGGTTCAGGTATTCGCGAACGTTTTCCGGGATGTAATAGCTGCTTCCCCGCTCCATGGATTGAGCCAGCCAGGGGGCGATTTCACGAAACTCGCTTTTGGAAATGGGCGGCAGCACCAGCACCGGTTTTTCCTCCTTGTAGTCGATCCGAAACTGCATGCGGGATTTATCCTTTAATTCCCACACCCACAGGCGAACAGCCTGGGCGTTGCGATTCAGCTGCCACCATTTGGCCGCCCGCAATGCCTGTTGCAGGGTGGGGCTGATGGTGGAATCGCCCGGTGATGCTGCGGCCCCGACCCGAGAGAAAGGCACAAAAGCAAACAGAAAGAAAATTCCGATCCATGACAGCGCTGATGGCTTCACATGACCTCCAGAGGATCCACATCGATCTGAATTTTTACCGGCCATTTTTTGATTTCCGGCTGTTTGTACAGGCCTTCCTTCAGCAGCCGGCGGACAAAGCGCATGGAGGGATCCACCTCCCGCGGCGCTTTGATGAGAATATGGTACCGATACTGATTTTGAACCTTCAGCAGAGGTGCCGGCGCTGGTCCCAGCACCGAAAAGGACTGCTGGTTTCTGTAACGAAACAAAAATTGGCTAATTTTTCGGGCACAGGCAACCACGACCTCTTCTTCCGGGCCGAGGATTCGGATCAGCGCCAAGCGGCTGAACGGAGGATAATTCAGACTCTGCCTGCTTTTCACCGCCAGGTCGTAAAAACCCAGATAATCGTGGGACAGGAGCAATTTGAACATGGGATGAGCCGGATTAAAGGTCTGGATGACCACCTCTCCCCCTGCCGCGCCCCGGCCGGCACGCCCGGCGGCCTGGGTCAGCAATTGAAAGACTTTTTCCGCCGCACGAAAATCGGGAAAATTCAACCCCTGATCGGCGGACACAATGCCCACCAGCGTCACCCGTTCGAAGTCCAGCCCTTTGGCGATCATCTTGGTGCCGATTAAAATATCCGCTTCCCCTTTGCGAAATTGTTCCAGAATGCGGGCATGCCCGTGTTTGCTGCCGGTGGTATCCTGATCCATGCGCAGGGTTCGGGCATGGGGAAAGTGCGCCAGCACGGCCTGTTCAATTTTCTGGGTCCCAACCCCTTTGTACAGAATGTCGAATCCTTTACAGGAGGGACACACCGACGGCGCCGGTTTCTGAAAGCCGCAATAATGGCAGCGCAACAACTTGCCCTGGTAATGATAGGTGAGGGTGATGTCGCACTGCTCGCAGCGCTCGATGTAGCCACATTCGTGGCATTGAATAAAGGGCGAGTAGCCGCGCACGTTTTGCAGCAACATGACCTGCTCGCGGCTCAGCAGGCGAGCCTCGATTTTAAGCAGCAGGTTTTCGGAAAGCAGCGGCTGAGTCCCGGTGCGCCGCCACTCCTCCTTCAAATCCACCAGTTGCACCCGCGGCAGTTGACGGCTGTTGAGCCGGCGGGCCAGACGGAAGTACTGGTAGCGGCCCTGGCGGGCATTGTAGATACTCTCGAAACAGGGCGTGGCCGAACCCAGCACAATGGGGATGTTGTTCAGGTAGGCCCGGTAAAGGGCCACATCGCGGGCATTGTAGCGGGGCACGGCATCGGTTTGTTTGTAACTGCTCTCGTGCTCCTCGTCCACCACAATCAGGCCCAGGCGCGGGAAGGGGGTAAAAATGGCCGAGCGGGGCCCCAGGATGACATCCAGCGAACCCTCCCGGGCCCGTTGCCAGAGTTCGGCCTTCTCCGCGCCGGAGAGCCGGCTGTGGATGGCCGCCACCCGCTCGCCGAAATGGTGTTGAAACCGGGCCAGCGTCTGCGGGGTGAGGACGATTTCCGGAATCAACACGATCGCCTGGCGTCCGGCGTCCACAGCGCGCCGAACCAGCTCGATGTAAATGCGTGTTTTGCCGCTGCCGGTTATGCCGTGCAGCAGAAAGGGACGGTAACGGGGCTCCCCTTCAAGGGTTGGAGCCACCCGGGCAACAAATTCGGCCTGCTCGGCACTCAGCGGTTCGGCGGAAGAGGCGCTCTGGAATTGATTGACCTGCGCGCGATGAATCTGCTCCTGAATTTCTTCCACCACGTCCAGCCGAAGCAGCCGGCGGAGGGTATGTAGGGACAGTCCCGCCCCGGCCACGTCCTGGCGTGTGGCTCCGGGATGTTCCATCAACCAGCGCAACAGGTGCTGGGCCCCCCGGTTGCGGCGCCCCGGTTGTTCCAGCAGGTTTCGTTTCATCTCCTCCGGCCAGTCCTCAAGTGGCTTCGCCCGATAGCGGGAGCGCAATTTAAATACGGGCTTTCGGCCGGGCGGGGTGCGCCGTGCTTCCAGGATGCCCCGGCGAGCCAACCGCTGAACCTGATGGAGCAGCACCGGTCGGCCCAGCTGCCGTTCCAGAGCCTTCAGGCTCACCCACCGTTCCTGCGGCAAGCGCAGCGCCCAGGCATCCCCCTCACCAACCGACGTCGCCTCCGGGAGATGGGCCAACCGCACCTCCCATTCGCTTTTTTTCAGGTTTTGATTCAGGCGGACCAGCCGCAGCGCTTCACCCAGATGACACACATAGTAGTCGGCAATCCAGCGCAACAGATCCAGCAGGTCCGGGGGCAGGAAGGGCTGGGGAGAGACCACATCGTAGAGAGCCTTCAGATCGTCGGCCCGGACGGCAGGCAACGAAAAGGTCCGAAAGACAACGCCCGGCTCAAAGCGATTGCCCAGCGGCACCACCACCTGAACCCCGGGCTTGACCAGATCCACCATAGCAGAAGGCACCAGGTAGGTAAGCGGATGATCCACAGGAATGGCCACGCCGACTTCGGCAGCCAGCACTTCCCCTGCTTCACCGCTCATCCCCGGTTGCTCCTCCACTTTTGCCCAATAGGTTCAGCTTCTGCCTGTGTGTACAGCCAATTTAAGAGCTGATCGCCTTCAGCCATAGACGGGATTCATTTTCAACCTCAGGGAGGCCCGACCTTGAGGCTGCCGGCCGGCCGGGAGGGAGAACGGGGTCGGATGGGATGAACCTGCTCCAAAAAAAAGCGGGCCGCTAACAGGCAGCCCGCTTGATGAAAACCACTGAGCCTGAGAACGGCTTACTCTTTGACCACCCAGACTTTGATGCTGGCTTCCACTTCCGGATGGAGTTTAATAGAAACCGGATAGATGCCCAGTTCTTTAATCGGCTCGTCCAATAAAATTTTGCGCCGATCGATGTCGTAGCCCTGCTCCTTAAGGGCAGCGGCGATATCCTGAGTGGTCACCGACCCAAACATGCGGTCCTCTTCGCCCACCCGCACCGGGATGGTGACGGACACTTTTTTCAGTTTCTCGGCCAATTCCTCGGCCATTCGTTTTTCTTTTTGCAGACGATGCTGCTTCTGCCGGCGCTCCTCTTCCAGCATTTTGATGTAGCTGGGCGTTGCCGGATATGCCAGTTGTTTAGGAATCAGGTAATTGCGGGCGTAGCCATCCTTAACTGTCACCACCTCGCCGGCCTCGCCCAACCGTTCGACCGATTGCCGCAAAATTATTTTCATGGTACCCTCGTATTCGTTTTGAGACTAACGCTGAATATCGGAGACAAAAGGAATGATGGCCAGGTGCCGGGCCCGTTTAATGGCTCGGGTCAGCATGGCCTGATGCCGCCGACAATTTCCGGAGGTCCGGCGGGGCACTATTTTCCCCTGCTCGGTCAAAAAGCGCACCAGCTTTTTCTCATCCCGAAAGTCGATATACACGTCGCCTGCTTCGCAAAATCGGCAAATGCGTTTTTTTCGTGGTCTTAACATGGATTCATCTCCCTAGGATTGTTTTTCTTCACTTTTTTCTTCCCCGGCCTGCTCTTTGGCCGGCTCTCCGGCTACCGTTTCCTCTCTGGCCGCTTCAGGTTTAACCGCCTCTTTTGGCTCGGCTTTAGCTGGTTTTTCCGGCTCGGCCTTTGGTGCCTGAGCCTGCGTAGCGCCCTTGCCCTCCAGGCGCGCCCTCTGGATCAGCTCCTTTTTATCCACAATGTAAGTCAGGTAACGCAGGACCCGATCGTTGAGCCGATATTCCTGCTCCAGGGTGGCCGGAATGTTTAGCCGGGAGTTGGCGGTAAACTCAATTTCGACGTAGTAGCCGTGGGTTTTCTTTTTAATCGGATAAGCCAGCCGGCGTTTACCCCAACGGTTAATCTTCTTAATAACCCCGCCATGATCTTCTATTAGTTGCTGAACTCGGCTGGTTACCGTTTCTACGTCTTCGGGATTGTGGGAGATGTCCACCACAAAGATGGTACAATACAACTTTTCCATGAGCTCCTCCTTTGGTCTAAAAACGGCCCCGGCCCCTCGAGGGCCGGAGCAGGATGATTATTAAACAGCGGCGAAATTTAATGGGTCGTACCGGCGAAAACCAAGCCGGTTTGAAAATCCTCTACCGGATCAGCGGTGCAATGACCAGAGAGACCACGCTCATCAGCTTGATCAGAATGTTCAGCGAAGGACCGGCGGTGTCTTTGAAAGGATCGCCGACCGTATCCCCGACCACAGCCGCTTTGTGCGCATCGGAGCCTTTCCCGCCGAACGCACCGCTTTCGATGTATTTTTTGGCGTTGTCCCAGGCGCCGCCGGCATTGGCCATAAAGATGGCCAGCAGCACGCCGGAAACGGTCAGGCCGGCCAGCAGACCACCCAGCATGTTGGGATTAATGAAGCCGAAAATCACCGGGATAATGACGGCCAGAACGCCGGGGAGAATCATTTGCTGAATGGCGGCTTTGGTGCTGATGTCCACACAGCGTGCGTAATCGGCTTTGGCCTTGCCTTCCATCAGTCCGGGGATTTCCTTGAACTGCCGGCGTACTTCTTCAATCATATTAAAGGCAGCTCGTCCCACTGCCCGGATAGCAAATGCACTGAACAGAAAGGGCAACATGGCACCGATGAACAACCCGGACATCACGTAGGCGTTGGTTACATCGATGCTGGTTACATTGGCCGTCTGGCGGAAGGCTGCAAACAAGGCCAGGGCTGTCAGTGCCGCCGACCCGATGGCAAAGCCTTTACCGATAGCCGCTGTGGTGTTCCCGACGGCGTCCAGTTTGTCGGTGCGGCTGCGCACCTCTGGACCCAGATGGGACATCTCGGCAATTCCGCCGGCGTTATCGGCGATCGGGCCGTAGGCATCCACAGCCAGCTGAATGCCGGTTGTGGCCAGCATGCCCAGGGCGGAGATGGCTATGCCATAAAGACCGGCCTGAGTGTACGCAATTAAGATGGCCAGGGCAATCAACAGGACCGGCACGGCCGTACTGAGCATCCCCACCCCGATACCGGAAATGATGTTGGTGGCTGCCCCGGTTTGAGAATCCCGGGCAATGTGGCGAGCGGGGCTATAGGATTCCGAGGTGTAATATTCGGTGACCAGCCCGATCAGGGATCCTGCCACCAAGCCGGAGAACATGGCAAAGAAAACGCCCAGGCTGCTGTAGGTGTCGCCACCCAACTGGAACTGACCGGGCAGCATTTTTTGAATGACAAGGTAGGCGGCAATGGTCATTAAAATGCCGGCGCCAAAGGTGCCCTGGTTGAGGGCTTTCTGGGGATTGCCCCCCTCCTTGGTGCGGACAAAAAAAGTTCCGATGATGGACATGATGATACCAATCCCGGCCAGGACCAGGGGCAGGAGCACTCCTTGCAGGCCGATGGTGGCGCCGATGACCATGGAGCCGACGATGGAGCCGACGTAGGATTCGAACAGATCGGCGCCCATACCGGCCACATCGCCCACGTTGTCCCCCACATTGTCGGCAATCACTGCCGGGTTGCGCGGATCGTCTTCTGGAATGCCGGCTTCCACTTTACCGACCAGGTCCGCGCCCACATCGGCGGCCTTGGTGTAGATGCCGCCTCCAACACGGGCAAACAGGGCAATGGAACTGGCGCCCAGGCTAAACCCACTGACGACCGGCAGCACCAGGTCCACCAGCACATTCTGGGCGGTCCCCACAAAATGGGTGTAAACAAGAAACAGGAGACTCAATCCAATCACACCTAGGCCAACCACGCCTAGCCCCATAACCGAACCACCGGAAAAGGCCACCTGCAAGGCTCGGGAGAGGCTGGAACGCGCGGCACTGGTGGTGCGCACATTGGCCGCGGTAGCCACCCGCATGCCGATGAATCCAGCCAGGGCCGAACAGAAAGCGCCTACTACAAAGGAGAGGGCCTGAAGGCGCAGAAACCCCTGATTGGCAACGGCCAGAAGCAGTGCGACCACCAGAACAAAAATGCTCAACACGGAATATTCCCGGCGCAAAAACGCCATGGCACCCTCGCGGATGTAGGTGCTGATCTGCACCATTTGCTCGGTGCCGGCATCCTGTTTATAGATCCATTTGGTTTTCCAGTAAGCATACAACAAGGCAATTGCACCTGCCAGCAAACTATACAGTACCAGTTCCTGAGACAATTTCAACCTCCTTGGTTAGGTTCCTCGAGCACATTTCGATTATAACGATTCATGGCTGTTTCAATACCTTGAGTCAAGGTTACCTCCACGGCATCGGCAGCCGTTTCTAGTATCAGGGGAAGCACTTTTTTTTCCTTACTGGAAAACGGCGAAAGCACAAATCGACTGGCATCCGAATAACCATTCCCGATCCCGATTCGCAGCCTGGGTACCTCCTCGGTGCCCAGCGCCTGAAGAATAGAGCGTAATCCCTTTTGTCCCCCGTCGCTACCCTGTTTGCGCAATCGTAACTGGCCGAACGGCAAATTTAAATCGTCCAGGACGATTAATAGCTGCCGATAGTCCTGAATCTTGTAATAGTCCACCACCTGGCGTACTGCCAAACCGCTGAGGTTCATGTAGGTGGTTGGTTTAATCATTAAAAAAGGATGGGCATCCAAATTATGGCGGGCAACAAGAAACTGACCGGTTCCCTTTCGAAATTGGCACCCATATCGGGCAGCCAGCCGATCCAGCACCATGAATCCAACATTGTGTCTGGTCTGCTCATATTCCGCCCCGGGATTCCCCAAACCAACCACCACCTGCAGCGCTGCTTTCACCACGTCACCGATATTCAGTCATCGGCTCAGCCCGCCAAATCGGGAACATACATCCGCTATTCTTCCGACGATTCGGTTTCTTTTTTCTCTCGAATCACTTCCGGTTCCTGCGGTTCAGCAAATTCACTCACCTCTTCTTCCTCGGCAACCACTTCTTCGGCCACCCGCGGCGCTTCGATCACCAGAATCGTCTCGTCGGGCTCGTCCAAAATGCGAATGTTTTCGAATTGCAAATCCTTGACGTGAATGGCCTCGCCAATTTTCAAATTGCTTACATCTATTTCCAGGGTCTCCGGCAAATCGCGAGGGAAACACTCGATTTCCAGTTCACGAATCATATGCTCCAGAATACCCCCTTCCTTCACTCCGGCCGGGGTACCGGTAAGGACCACGGGCACAGTGACCACAATTTTTTCGCCCATTTTCACACCCTGGAAATCTACATGCAAGACTTTCCCGCTGACCGGGTCCTGCTGAATTTCCTTGAGAATGCACTTCAGCGGTTTCTTGGTGCCTTCGATCTGCAGGTCTAACAGCGCATGGCTGCCCCCCACGAAATGGCGCAACATCTTCTCCTCAAAAAGTAAAGGGATGGCTTCTTCCCCATGCGAATAATAAACGCCTGGAACATAGCCCTGGCGCCGATACTGGCGCACAGCACTCTTGCCGGTTTTTTCCCGCTTCAGTGCTTTAATGACTTCAGTCATTTTTCTCTCCTCGCTTAACCTCATTAAAAAAGCAAGCAGCATCCGGCCTGCTTGCATTTGCTAAAATTCTTTGCTGGGGTGGGAGGATTCGAACCTCCGAATGCCGGGACCAAAACCCGGTGCCTTACCGCTTGGCTACACCCCAATTAATACTACCCAGGTTGCCGTTCAAGAAAAAATTCACGAAAAGGCTTTAAATTTACGCCCGAAATTCTCGAACAGTCAAGACCAATAATATTTATTCAGTTAGCCCGCAGCCGGTTTCCGATGGCGAAAGCTTAGAGCTACCAGATAGATAAGGCCGGCCGCCTGAATTAAAGAGGCCAACAACCACAGCCGGAGAGCGAAGGGTACGCTGCTAACTGATTCGGAAGCCTCGTTTAACAATGACAGGTGCCGGATGAAGGGACTCTCAAATAAAATGATCAGAGCCATGAACAGCAACGAGCAGACCGCCTTAATCTTTAACCAGGCTTCCTGTTTAAAATAATAGTTTTCCCACACGGTCAATAAAATACCACTTAGAAAAAGGAGAATAAACACAGGGATAGCACACACGTAAAACCATCCCATGGCAAAAGCGACCAACTCCCGATGAATCGGTAAAACCATAGCCAACCAGGCCTGCAAAATTACAGCCAAAAAGTAGGCGCCGGCGCTAATGGAATGGAGGGTGTGAAGCCAATTTTTCATTAAAAGGGGGGCGTTCAGCAATGCTGAATTGTGAGAGAAACTATGCGGTTATTTATTCTCCTTCTTGAAAATTTGAGCCGCCTTTTTCAGATCTTCCGGCGTGGCCTCGGCAGCCCGGAGATTTTCCTGTTTGATTCGTTCATACACCTCCTCTCGGAAAATAGAAATATCGCGAGGCGCTTCAATGCCAATCTTCACCTGTTTCCCATCAATATCCACCACGGTGATCTTAATATTATCACCTATATTGATGGACTCACCTAACCTCCTTGTTAAAACGAGCATAGGGAATACCTCTTGAATTTAATTTGGACGAATATACGGTAAAGGGAAAATAAAGTCAACACCCAAACTGGCTTAATCAAAAAATCAAAGGAAGCCTTTCCTGCCAAGGTGTCTAAAAAACCTGGCAAAAAATATGCAAAAGATATTATTTCAGCGAAGTAGAAATAACAGCATTGTGGTCGCCTCCGGCTCGTGACCGGTTTGCTACGGATCTTAGGCTGCAAAATTAATTACGGATACACCCCAACCTGAATTTAGCTAAAGATTGGGGATAAGCATGCCGTTGTGGGGAACATCGCCGCTGCTCTCCCAGAGACCAGCGCTGGGGCTTTTAGGTGGGCTGGATGCATGATCAAAACTAAAAAACAGAGTGAATAAAGATGTGAACATTTGCATTTCTTAATTCCCATGAAAAGAGTACCGACACCGGGCTTTTTCAAGGAAATTAAAGCCATTTTAGCAAATGCGTTAATCTGTTCCGTTTTTATTTACGGGAAACTCACCCCCTTCTTCCCCGCCCCTGGCAGAAGAGGAGGTTGGGAGTAAGAAGGCGTTCTACACGGCCTGTTGGGAACAGTTGTTCGTAGAAGAAAACACCAATCCCATTTTTTGGGTAGCCCTGTCTGGTTAGGGCGAGTCGATCCGTAACCGGGTACCCCAAAAAAGCGAGTTGTGTAATAAAACCTTATGCTCAACTATTGAGATAATAGGGCTTAAATCTGGTCTTGCACCTTCGCGGATTGTTCAATTTTGGTAGCTCGTATTTTTTTGCCGAGAGGCAAGGCGGGTGTCAGAGCCCGTCGCCCACCCAGAGGACGGCGAGAATCAGCCTTAATAGTAGGCCACCCGGAAGGTCACCTTAAGCTGCCCCTGCACACCGTATGGGCGGAGATCCAGCTCGAAGGTTGCCGTCATTTTGTTCAGTACTGGAATTCGGATGTTGACCGTTCGGGTGGCGCCCACCGAACCACTGCCCAGACAGTTGAAGCAGGTAAACGGAAAAAGAACCCCTGTCCCCTTGCAATAAGGGCACACACGCCGAACCGGCACTTCCAGAGGGATGTTGCCCCCGGTACGGGCTTCTTCCGGGGTGAGCGTAATTTCTACAGCCAGATCCGGCTCGGTAAAATATTCCGGACGGGTTGTTTCCGCGGTTACCTGCGAACGGCGGACGGCTTGCTCGTGGAACAGTATGTACTCCAGATCGCTCAGGATATTTTCCCAACTGCTCCGGAAGGAAGAGACCGGCCGAGATTTCTCTTCCAGCTTGCGATTGTAAGCAGCTCGTTTCTCCTCGTCGCTAAGCACCTCGAAGGCTTCTTGAACTTCCAGAAATTTTTCCACATCCGCTGTGTCGCCCATGTCCGGATGATAAAGCCGAACAAGATTTCGATAAGCCTGCTTAATTTCCTCCAGTGTGGCCTCTCTCCCGATGCCAAGAATCTCGTAATAATCCTTCATGGCTCACACCCGGCATACTCCCACACTTTTTCCTATCGACAAACCGCGAGCCATTTTTTAGCCCTACAGGCAGCACCATCAAGCTCCCTCACATTAAAAGCCGATGAACATTTGCCCTTCCATGTTGAGAACGAAGGCACCTGTTTCAAGCACGATGCCCTAACATATCAAGCATGGTGAAAAACCACATCGGCCTTTTTTGTTTGGGAGCCTCCCGATCGGGCCTCGGGTTAAACCCACTGGATTATATTAATTTTTTTCGGCTTCGGTTTCTTGTTTACTCAGTTTCCCTACCACCACCCGACTGGGGCGGAGGAGGCGATCTTTAATTTTGTAGCCTTCCTGGAACACCTGAACGACCCTCTCATGCATCGCCTCATCCTCCGTTGGCTGGGTCATCAGCGCTTCGTGAAGATTGGGATCAAAGGGTTCGCCCAGCGATTCGATTTTTTCCAGCCCTTCGCGCTGCAGAATCTGCTGCAATTTTTCGAAGATCATACGGGCGCCTTCCAGCACACTCTGTTCGTTCTGGCCGGCTTGGGCTTTTTCCAGCATCATTTTAAAATCGTCCAGGACGGGCAAGAGCTTTTTAATGAACTCGCCCTTAATATAGTCAGCCAATTCCAGACGCTCTTTTTCCACGCGCCGTTTAAAATTAGAAAACTCGGCACGAATTCGAAGACTTTGCTCTTCCAGTTCCTGAATTTTTTTCTTTGCCGTTTGCAATTCCTTTTCCAATTTCTGAACCTTTTCTTCTCCAGAAGCAACCTGAGAGGTTTCCTGGCCGGAAGTCTGCATTTGCTCTTCCTGGTACTCCACTTTCACCTGTTTCACGGTCTCATCGGCCTTTTTCGCTCCCTTATCTCTGCTCATGTATCATCACCTCCTGAAGAACCCTGATCTATGTAAAACGGGTCTCCCCACGCCAGAAGGGGGGGAGACCCGGATTGTTCAGCTTATTTATCCTTATTATCGTCGTCCACGATCTCGTAGTCGGCTTCTTCTACCGATTCGTCCTTCCCTTTGCCGGTTTCGCTGGAGGCCTGCTGTTGCTGGCCGGCGGCACCGGCACCGCCGGTTTGTTGGTACAGTTTGGTCGCCGCTTCGTTCCAGACCTGATTCAACCGCTCGGTCGCCGAACGAATCTCATCGATATTGTCGGTCTTCAGGGCCTCCTTAAGCACATTGACCGCGCCTTCCAGTTTATTTCGGGTTTCGGCATCCAGCTTCTCGCCGTGCTCTTTCAGATTCTTTTCCGTTTGGTAGATGAGCGCATCGGCGGCGTTTTTGGCATCCACCAGCTCGCGGCGCTTGCGGTCCTCAGCAGCATGGGCTTGTGCTTCTTTCACCATCCGTTCGATTTCTTCTTCGGACAGACCGCTGCTGGCCTCGATGCGAATCTTTTGTTCCTTACCGGTGGCCAGATCCTTGGCCGACACATGCAGAATGCCATTGGCGTCAATGTCGAAAGTCACTTCAATTTGCGGTACGCCCCGTGGGGCCGGTGGAATACCATCCAGGATGAAACGGCCCAGGGTTCGGTTGTCCTTGGCGAATTCGCGCTCACCCTGCAATACATGGATCTCCACCTGGGTCTGGTTATCCGCGGCAGTGGTGAAGATCTGACTCTTTTTGGTCGGAATGGTGGTATTTCGCGGGATGAGCACGGTCATCACCCCACCCAGGGTCTCGATACCCAGCGACAGTGGGGTCACATCCAGCAGCAGCACATCCTTCACTTCGCCGGAAAGCACCGCGCCCTGGATGGCCGCACCAATGGCCACCACCTCGTCCGGGTTAATCCCTTTGTGAGGCTCTTTGCCGAAGAAGTCCTTCACCAGTTGCTGCACGCGCGGAATACGAGTGGAACCGCCCACCAGAATCACTTCGTCGATGTCGCCGGGTTTAAGGCCGGCATCCTTCAGGGCCTGTTCGCAGGGCCCCAGGGTGCGCTGCAGTAAATCTTCGATTAATTGCTCGAACTTGGACCGAGTAATGGTCATCTGCAGATGCTTGGGACCACTGGCATCGGCGGTAATAAACGGCAAATTGATATCGGTTTGCAGGGTACTGCTCAATTCAATTTTGGCCTTCTCGGCCGCTTCGCGCAACCGCTGCAGAGCCATGGGGTCCTTGCGCAGATCGATGCCGTGTTCTTTCTGGAACTCGTCGGCAATGTAATCGACCAGGCGCTGATCGAAGTTGTCGCCACCCAAATGGGTATCACCGTTAGTGGCCTTCACTTCGAAGACGCCGTCACCGATTTCCAGAATGGAGATATCAAAAGTACCGCCACCCAAGTCGAACACGGCGATCTTTTCGTTTTTCTTCTTATCCAGGCCATAAGCCAGGGAGGCAGCAGTTGGCTCGTTGATAATCCGTACCACGTTCAAACCGGCAATTTCACCGGCCTCTTTGGTGGCTTTGCGCTGCGCATCGTTAAAGTAAGCCGGCACGGTAATAACCGCATCGGTCACTTTATGACCCAGATAATCCTCGGCGGTCTGTTTCATCTTTTGCAGAATCATCGCCGAGATTTCCTGCGGCGTGTATTCTTTCCCAGCCACTTCCACCACCGCCAGATCGTTGCGACCCTTTTTAACTTTGTAGGGTACCATGCTAATCTCTTCGGGCACTTCGCCGTAGCGACGCCCCATGAAGCGCTTGATCGAATAAATCGTATTTTCCGGATTGGTAATCATCTGGCGTTTGGCCGGTGCCCCAACCAGGATTTCTCCGGTTTTGGTGAAGGCAACCACCGATGGGGTTGTCCGGCTACCCTCAGCATTGGGGATCACCACCGGCTCGCCACCTTCCATTACGGCCACAACCGAGTTGGTGGTACCCAGGTCGATCCCGATAATTTTTTTCCCTTTTTCAGCCATAATCAAAAACCTCCTTTGGTTATTTTCGTGTTTGGTTGGTTAAACCATTCCATCCATGCGCATAATAATGCGCTCGATGCGTTCCTGATTATGCCGATGAGCATCCCGAATGTCGCGCAATACCCGGGCCACATGTCTGTACCCATTGTCCTCGGCCCAATTGGCGTGCTCGGAGAGCTCTTCGGCAATAAAGGTGTCTTTTTTTAAAACGGATTCAAAATCGTCGCTGGCCTCCGGCTGGTAATCAAAAGGCTCTTCGTCAGAATTGCCACCCAGCTCCCGGATTAAACCCGAGATTTGCTCCCCATAGCGTTTGAAGTCGTTTAATAAAGCAGCACCCTCTTCCCGCAAATGGGGATAAGGGAGATGATCCACCTGCTGGGCAAAATCCAGGGCCAGCTCCCGCTCTTTGCGCAAATCTTCTTTTAAAATGCTGATCAGCTCCTCTCGGAACTCTTCTTTTGACTCCCGCTCCACATCCAGAACATCGATCAGGTGATCTACAAACTTGACCAGTCCCATAGGTGCTCTCTCCTTTAATTCGGTTCAGGAGAAATTAACCGATTTTTATTCGATGTTCCCCTGATTTTTCCTTTTTTGGCAATTGAATGGTCAACATGCCATTTTTTAAGGTGGCTTCAATGCCGTTAACATCCACATCCTCAGGAAGTTCCAGGATGCGCTTGAAATCCCCGTAGAGAAATTCGCTGTACACCAGCCGATCCCCATTGAGCGGGTGAGGCCGTTTGCGCACCCCACTGACCACCAGCTGCCCTTTATTCACCGAAACGTTTACATCCGCAAGTTTAACGCCAGGCACTTCCATCAACACAAGATAGCGGTCTTTTTGCTCTACAACATCCATTACCGGTACCAGCGGTGCCTCCCCGTTTGCGGGCATTCGGTCTAGATTGTCTAGAAACTTCGCCAGAGAAGGGTGCTTAAATTCTTCCACATAAGAACGCATTTTTAATTTACCTCCTGTTGTGTTTTGCAAGCCACAGACCTACAAAAGGCATGCCACAACACACAACATGTTGTTTATTCTAAAATTAAACAGATATCCTTCTTGCGAATGAAACGATTTTTCGAGGACTTGTTACCGTTCAGGGACGCCATCCTGCCAACCGGTCTGCCAACATGGCACTCGGAGCGTGTCAGGCGGACGCCACCCCCTTGGACAAGGTCGGAGGGAATTCTTTCGTCGAAAACAGACGGCTAAAGAGTAGAGAAAAACATTTTCCCCTGGTTAATTACCGCCAAGGGTTTTCCGGTCAGTTTTTTTTCGCCAAACGGGGTGTTGCGGGATTTGGAAAGAAATCTGGCAGGGTTCACCTCCCATTGGGCCTCAGGATCGAAAATGGTTAGATTGGCCGGATGGCCGGGTTTAATCCGTGGCGGCTCTAATCCCAGCGCCCGATAGGGATTGACAGCCAGTTTTTCGATGAGTTGCGTCCAGGAAAGCAATCCGGTTTGTACCAGCTCGGTGACACACAGACCCAGCGCCGTTTCCAGGCCAACTATCCCGAAAGGAGCGTAAATGTACTCCGCTTCTTTTTCTTCGAAGGCATGGGGAGCATGGTCGGTAGCAATCACATCGATGGTGCCATCAACCAGACCCTGCAGGAGGGCCTGCCGATCTTCTTCGCTACGCAGGGGCGGGTTTATTTTGGTGTTGGTGTCGTAGCCCCGAACCGCCTCATCGGTGAGGGTAAAGTGATGGGGGGTGACCTCTGCGGTTACCTGGACCCCACGGGCCTTGGCCTGGCGTACCAGTTCAACAGCCCCTTCCGAGGAGATATGGGCCACATGAAATCGCCCGCCGGTGTACTCGGCCAGTAAAATATCTCGGGCAACCATCACGTCCTCGGCAACGGTCGGCCAGCCCCGCAGCCCCAGGCAGGTCGAAACAAAGCCTTCGTTAATCTGAGCCCCATCGGTCATGGTGACATCTTCCTCGTGACCGATCACCGGCACGCCGACCATCTTCGTGTATTCCAGTGCTCGCCGCATTACTTCGGCATTCATCACCGGAGAGCCATCGTCGGAAATAGCCACCGCTCCCTGCTCCACCAGTTCCAGAATTTCACTCAGTTCTTTGCCTTCCCGCTTCTTGGTAATCGCGGCAATGGGATGAACCGCAACCAACAGGTCGGCCGACCGGTCCTTGATGTATTGAATGATTTCTTGGCTGTCGATGGGTGGATCGGTATTGGGCATACAGCACAGAGCGGTAAAGCCCCCATTGGCAGCCGCCAGGCTGCCACTCTCAATGGTCTCTTCATCCTCCCGGCCCGGCTCGCGCAAATGCACGTGCAGATCCATCCAACCCGGGGAAACAATCTTTCCGCTTAAATCCAGGACCTCCCCTTGAAAACCCTGTGCATCGATGGGGCCAAGGGACGCAATGCGCCCATCTTCCAACACCAGGTCGGTGGTCTCATCCATCTGAGCAACAGGATCAACGAGGCGTGCGTTCTTCAGCAATAGCCGCTCGGGAAGCGGCTGAAATCCTTTCCGGCTGATAATCGCTGTTTTAGTGAATTTCACTTTTCCCTCCTGCCAGTAAATAGAGAATGGCCATTCGAACGGCAAGGCCGTTGGTAACCTGTTCCAGGATAACGGAATGTTCGCTGTCGGCCACATCGCTGGAGATTTCCACGCCGCGATTCATGGGGCCCGGGTGCATAATGAGGATGGGTCGTGTGGCCCGCTCCAGACGCTCGCGGGTAATGCCAAAATAATTGTGGTACTCACGCAACGAAGGGAACAGACCGCGGCGCTGGCGTTCCAACTGCAGGCGAAGAATGTTCATCACGTCCACCTGCTCAATAATTTCGTCGATGTTGTGGTAAACCTCCACCCCCAGCCATTCGATGTGACGGGGAATGAGCGTGGAGGGCCCGCACACCAGCACCCGTGCACCCATGGTCCTCAAGCCGTAAATATTGGACATGGCCACCCTGGAATGGGAGATATCCCCTACCAGCGCCACGGTCAACTGGTCCAGGCGCCCTTTCTTTTCGCGAATGGTGAACATGTCCAGCAGGGCCTGGGTGGGATGCTCGTGGCCGCCATCGCCGGCATTAATGATGTGGGCATTAAGCACCCGGGCAAGCAGATGGGCGGCTCCCGGCGAGGAATGACGCACCACCACCATGTCAATTTTCATCGCTTCGATGTTGCGCACCGTATCGATCAGGGTTTCGCCTTTTTTCACCGAGCTGGCACTGGCCGAAAAATTTACAATATCCGCCGAGAGGCGCTTTTCGGCCAGCTCGAAGGAAATACGGGTACGGGTGGAGGGCTCGTAGAATAAATTGACCACCGTTTTGCCCTGCAGCGTGGGCAGGCGTTTAATGGGCCGCTCCAGTACCTCGCGGAAGGAGCGAGCGGTGTCCAGAATCGATATAATCTCTTCTTGTGCCACTCCGTCCAATCCAAGAAGATGTTTGCGAGAGAACATGTCGGCCTCAAAGGTTAAGGTTTCGATTCGGTTTCGACGAGAACAACGGCATCCTGCCCGTCCACTTCCTTCATGCGGACCCGAACCTCTTCGCCGATGGAGGTCGGTACGTTTTTGCCCACGATATTGGCTTTAATGGGCAGCTCACGATGACCGCGGTCCACCAGCACAGCCAAGTAAATTTTAGCCGGCCGGCCGAAATCCATCAGCGCATCCAGGGCCGCACGAACCGTGCGACCGGTAAACAACACATCGTCAATCAACACAATGTTTTTGCCATCGATGGCAAAGGGGATATTGGTCACTTCCACAGAGGGCTGTTTCAATCGGGTCCGGAAGTCGTCCCGGTACAGGGTTACATCCAGATAACCGGTGGGCACTTCTGCCCCTTCAATCTCTTTAATCTTTTCCGAAATTCGCCTGGCCAGATGGGCACCCCGTGTCCACAAGCCGATCAAAACAAGGTCCTTGCTGCCCCGGTTTTTTTCCAGAATTTCGTGGGCCATTCGCGTAATGATGCGCTGCATGTCCTGTTCATTCAAAACTACCGCCTTGATCCGTTCGCTCATGGCGTTACCCCCATAAAAAAAGCCTCAGAGGAAAACTCCTCTGAGGCCGAGTGGTTCAAAATCGTTTCTAGGTGCGGATAATTCACCGAAACTCCTTTGCTGCCTCGCCGGACAGTCCTTAAAGGATTCATTGTTGTGGGCGGTACTGGACTTGAACCAGTGACCTCTGCGATGTGAGCGCAGCGCTCTAGCCAACTGAGCTAACCGCCCCAAACCGGTGCAAAAGATATAGCATTGGGCAGGCTAAATCAACAGCAAAGTTAAGCTGGCGCTTCCTCCGGTTTACGCGCCCAACTGAGCGAGATAATCCCGCGCCTTTTCCACCAGGGGCGAATCGGGATAATTGTCCAGCAGCCGCTGAAACTCTTCCCGGGCACGCTCCCGTTTGCCCATTCGGTAATAACTTAAACCCAACTTGTATTGTGCATAATCGTTCTTGTTGGACTGGGGAAAGGTGAAAACCTTTTCGAAGGCCAGCACAGCCGCCTGATAGTCTCCTAACATATAATAGCATTCCCCAATCCAGTATTGGGCGTTATCGGCCAATGGATGACGATCGTTCTGATTGATTAACTGCTGAAAAATCTCAATGGCTTCCCGGTAACGCCGTTCATTGAAAAGGGAAAGGGCCTGCTCATAGCGGGCCTGGTAAGCCTGGTCGTCCAGACTGCCGCTAGTGGGCATGGAGGAAACAACCGGTGTTGAGACACTACTGCTTTCAGTGACCGGTGAGCCACCTCCCGATTGATAGCGCTTTAAAGCCTCTTCTTTTATCCGCAACTGGGCTTTCAGGTCGGCAATTTGAATATTTTTTTCCCGCAGCTGCTTTTTAAGCTGCTCCACCTGTTTTTGGAGTTGAATCAGCCGTTTGTCCCCCGTCTCAGCACCAGCGTTACCTCCCTTTTCCTCTCCGGCCTCCAGAAGCGTCAGCAATTCATCGCCTTTTTGCTCTTCTTCAACCTGTTGCTTGTCCTCTTTGGTAATGCCCAGCAGTTTTTCAATTTCGTCGTAATCACTGTCTTTGCTTTCTTCGCTACCGCTATTCACCGGCGGTTTGGAAGAGGAACAACCCTGCCATCCTGCAAAGGAAAAAGACAGGAACAGGACAAGCCCTAAAACTGAAATGAATTTGTACATGGTTTCTCTCCCCGATTCAGATAAAGGCAATATAGAAATCAACTTAAATATTGTCAAGGAGTTATTGGCTGTGGAAGAAGCAATTTAAAAAATGAATGCACTTGCAGATAGGTTCCCCCAAAGGTTTGCCTTCCAGATGGCCGACCGTTAACTTTGCGGCTCTCCGAAATCGCTTTCCAGCAATCGACCGATAGCCTCCAAGGCTTCGGCTTCGTCCACGCCCCGGGCGATGACTTCAATCTCGCTGCCGGCCTCAGCAGCCAGGGTAAGTACACCCATGATGCTCTTGGCATTCACGGTCATGCCATCCTTGGACAACTGGATGTCGGATTTAAATTGGCTGGCCAATTTCACCAGCTTGTCGGCTGGACGAGCATGCAGCCCATTTTTATTTTTTATGACAAACTTTTTTCTTAGCATTGGTTTATTCATGTTGTGGTTTTCCGCCTGCCTGCGCTGTATTTACTTCCTCCGGCAGGATTGGCTTGAATTCTGAAAAAAGCTGCCTCTGCTGTTGTTCGGGTTCCAAAATTAAAGGAATAGAAAGCCCACAAAGACGAAAAAAATCACCGAGAATAGGATAGCCAGATAAAAATTACCACTTATCCGTTCGAAACCGATTGCCACGCCAACGGCCGCAAGATAAGTGGCAAGCGGTAACCAACCCTGCCCTGAAAATTGTAAAGCCAGCGAAACCGTTAACACTACTAAAGCACCAACACCAATAACTAAGTAGAAACGCTGCAAGCGGGCGAAACTGGCGCTGTTAAAGCTCTGATAAACTTCCAACCCTTTCTGATAGCCATCCACAATGCCCAGATAGCGAATATAAAAATGAGGGACGTTGTAAAGCAAAAAAGTAATTGCAAGAATAGCCAGGCGTGGGGCGGTATCTTGAAACCAGAGTAATCCCAAAGTTCCCACCAACAACGAGGCCGGTTTAATGGTGGCCCAGAACAACTGATCGCCGAGAGCACCCAGGATGGTAATGAGCAGATCTTTCAAGCGCTCCAGTTTCTGGCAAGCTTCCGGATGGCCGGCAGCCGCCTCCTCCTCCAGACGAATGGTGACCCCCAGGGCATAGGAGGCCATATAAGGATGGGCATTGAAAAACTTGAAATGACGGCGCAAAAATTCGACCCGCTCTTTTTGGTCAGTTCTGTCCGGATACAAACGTTTGAGGACTGGGAAAAGGCAAACGCCGAACCCTACTGAAATCAAACCACGAAAATTCCACAAGGACTGAATAAAAAAACTACGCAAAAAAACCCGAAACAGGTCAATTTTGCGAATTCTGGGTCGTGTTTGCACTGGCGAGTTTACCATGATTTATTTCCTTTTCCAGGACAGGTAAAAATGCCTGGCCATAAAACCGGTTCCTATTCCAAGTACTGCAGGCTTCAAGAGGGCCAGCTTCGCCTCCAGAAACCCTGGCATCAGCGCCAGCGCCTGCTCAATAGCCCATCCTCCGAATAAAAGACTTGCCAGCGCAAGCAGGCTCATCAACCCAAGGTACAGGGCCACGCTGAATACATCCAGGGCAAGAATCAACTTCAGCTGCCCGTGTTCGGCCGCCCGGCGGGCCAGCTCGAAAAACAGACCGTTCAATCGCCGGTCCAGAACGGTGAGGGTCGCCCCGAGGTAACTAACCAACAATGCTACAAGCAAGGCCAGCAAAAACACCAGATTGGGAAAATTCTCTCCGCCAGACTGTATGACCAGCACACAGGCTACCATCGAGGCCAAATTCCCTTCCGGATATTTTCGGGCACCGGCAGGAATAATTCCCAACCACAGCAGTTGCATCAGCAAGCCCATTTCAAAGCCGGCGGCCAGATCGCCCAGCAACCAGCCCAACAATGGGCAGGAAAAAATGGGCTGGGAAACCAGCACCTGAAAGGCGACCGTGGTGTCCAGGGAAAGAAATCCGATGATCAATGAAGTCAGTACCGTGCTCATGCCACATGCCCCTTGTAACAAGAGATCGGAATCCGGTAAATTTGAAAAGTGAGACTGGGACCATTCATGTCGCCAAACCCATCCGGTTCACAGTCGGCTCACCGAATAACCATCATTTTACCGTTTTTTTCTCCTCCCGGCCACCGGATATGGTAAAGGTAAACCCCCGATCCCACCAGGTTACCCTGGCTGGTACGCAGGTCCCAGAAGGTCTGGTTTTCGCCATCACCCGGGGCCAGTTGGCGCAGGTGTTTGCCGGACGCGGTCAGGATGTCGATCCGGGCCCCCGGGGGCAGATTTAAAAAAGCAATTTGCTGGACCTGATCCTCCGGCCGTAATGGATTGGGATAGACCAGAATGTCCGGCGCCGGTACCGCGAGCACTGATTGACCGGACAGATTAAATGCGATGCTGGCGCTTCCCCCGTTGTCGCTCCAGAACCCACTGATAATGGCCAGCGGTACCGGATTGGGCAACGGCACATCGGGCAGCCGGTAAGTAACGTTGGCCGGAAACTTGAGCAAG
>RFHE01000177.1 GCA_003696445.1 Calditrichota bacterium
ACGGCCTGGCGATAGACGGGATCCTGGACATCCCCGGCAGCAAATACCCCCTCCACCGAGGTTCGGGTGGACTTGGGTTCGGTAATGATGTAACCCCGTTCGTCCAGTTCGAGCTGATCCTGGAAAATTTCGGTGTTGGGTTTGTGGCCGATGGCCAGAAACACGCCCTGACAGGCAAATTCACTTTCTTCGCCGGTTTTGGTGTCCCTGAGACGAACGGCACGAACCCCTTCCTCAGGAGTGCCTAGAATATCCACCACTACCTTATTCCACAGAAAGTCGATTTTGGGATTCTGAAAGGCCCGATCCTGCATGATTTTAGAGGCCCTCAGCTGATCCCGGCGGTGAATGACGGTGACCCGGGAAGCATATTTGGTTAAGAAGATGGCTTCCTCCATGGCGGTGTCCCCACCACCGACCACCACTACATGTTTATCTTTAAAGAAAAACCCGTCGCAGGTGGCACAAGCCGAAACGCCGTGCCCCATCAATCGCGCTTCGGATTCCAGCCCCAGCAGCTTGGCCGATGCACCGGAGGCAATAATTACACTGTCGGCAGTTAAAGTTTTGCCATCGGCCTCCAGAACGAACGGGCGCCGGGAGAAATTCACCCGGGTAACGGTGGCATACAGAAAATGCGTGCCGAAGCGCGCCGCCTGCTTGTGCATCCGATCCATTAATTCCGGCCCCAGGATTCCTTCCGGAAAACCAGGAAAGTTTTCCACCTCGGTGGTAATAGTCAGCTGACCGCCGGGCTGCACGCCCTGAATGACCAGCGGCTCCAGATCGGCCCGGGCGGCGTAAATGGCTGCGGTTAATCCGGCCGCCCCTGAACCAATAATGACCACCTTGTAATGGGATTTGATGTCCATATCTGCAACCCCTTTCAACGTTTGCGTTTCATTTGGCTTCCCGATGCAAGTTTTTTAGATGGCTTAAACATACCCAGGATACACTCCGGCGCAAATTAATCAGCAAGGCACAGAAAAATTACCGCTCTCTTTAAGAAGCGAATCCCCACTCACCGCCCTGCCGGCGACGATTTAGGACCAATTTAGTCACCAAAATAAGCAATCTCCATTCACAAACAAAATTCGGGTGGTGGATTTTGGCATTGCTAGGCCTTGGTTTACCCCCTAACTTGGTTTTTCAGGTCCATCAGGGCGGGAGGCCTGTTTAACACGGACTGGACGGAGGAACCAAAATGACCAAACCCAGCACCGGAAACAGCACCCAGTATTTGCTGCCCGAAGTGGTATCCCGACTTAAAAATCTGGAATTGGTGGCCCGCATGATTGTGGAGGGCTTCCTGGTCGGGCTGCACAAGAGCCCCTTTCACGGTTTCAGTGTGGAGTTCAGCGAACACCGCCAGTACATGCCCGGCGACGATATCCGTGACATCGACTGGAAAGTTTACGGGCGCACCGACCGGTTTTACATCAAACAGTACGAAGAGGAAACCAACCTGAAGGCCTACCTTCTGCTGGATGTATCCGGTTCCATGGGCTACAGCAGTCATTCCATCAGCAAACTGGACTACGCCCGCTACCTGGCCGCTGCGCTGGCCTATCTGCTGCTCAAGCAGCGGGATGCGGTGGGGTTGACCCTGTTTTCGGATCGCATCCACAAAATGTTGCCGGCCAAATCCACCAGTAATTACCTCAAGTTTCTGCTGAAGGCCCTGCACGAGGCCGAGCCGCAGCCAAGCACTACCGCGGTGGCCGACACCCTTCACCGCATGGCCGAAAAACTGAAGCGGCGGGGCATGGTCATTCTGCTTTCTGAATTTCTCTACGAACCAGCCGAGCAAATTGTGCAGGGGTTGCGCCACTTTCGCTACTACGGCCATGAGGTGCTGGTGTTCAACATCCTCGATCCGAAAGACCGCTATTTTGATTTTAGCGACGAAGCCACCTTCGTGGATCTGGAAACTGGAGAAAAGCTGAAAACCCAGCCCTACTTCATTCAGTGGGACTATGTGCAACTGATTGAACAATTTTACGGAAGGCTCAAAAACCAGTGCTACGGCATGCAGATCGACTTTGAGAATGTACTGACCAGCGAAAGCTTCGAAAAGCCCCTGCTCCGGTTTTTACTCAAGCGCCAGAAGATGCTGTGAGCGGGTTTTACAGGTTCGCGCTCAGGGCAACCTGCCAGCGATCCAGTTGGATCAGATCGCTGCCCAGAAATGCATCCAGCCGAAACCGCTTCCAGCGAAAGCCCAGGCCGGCCATGGCCTCGCGGTCAATCGCCCGGGTACTGGAGCGATTTTCGATCTCACGCCTGGAGGGCAAATCGCCCAGCCTTCTGGAATGCTGGTCAGTATCCCGCCAGTGCCATACCACTCCCAGGCGGGCCTGAATGGGACCCACTTCGCCCTCCAGCGCAACCGGCAAATTCAAAGCGGTCTCGCGCGTACGATCCAGGGCAGGAATTTCATCCATTACATCCAGTTGGTCGGTCACCGAATCCCTGACCGTAACCTGGTGATCTTCGAAAGCCAGTGGCGCGCTGATTTTGGTTCGCACATAGCTCAGCTGCAGCCCAGCCAGAATACGGGCCCGCCGATGAACGGGAATTACCTGCCCCACGCCGCCCCGGAAAGCCACAAGGGTATTGCTCCCGTTTGCGGATTGCTGGCTTGTTTCTTCCATGCGGAAATTAAAACTTCCCGAGCCGGTTTGCTTCCTCACATCCTGGAGGGCATCATCCTGCATTTCTCTACTCTTGAAGCGGGCGATACGGGCAAACAAATGGAGGCGGGTCAAACCGCGCCAGCCCTCCACCCCACCTTCCCAGGCATACAACCGGTACACACCGGGTCCGAGCGTCCGATGGTCAAATTGGCTGGTATTGGTGAATGGATTGGGAGGATTGGAATACACATTACGCTCGAACATGGAGACTTCGTTATTGATCCAAAAGCGGCTTCGATAGTATTTCCAGCGCAATTGCGGCAAAATATCCCATTTGCCTGCAGAAATGCGGGCACCAAGCGCCAGCTCGTGCCCCCGCCATGGCTGCCCGCTACCGGAACTGCTGAAATTTTTTACCTCCCGATCCAGGCCCGATCCGCTGGAGCTGAATGTCTCACGAAGCTGAAACTCATTCTGGCTTTTTCGCTGCAAATAATAAAACCGGTAACTGAAGGCCACCTGTACATTCGACCGGTTGAGCACGCCCAGCCAAAGCTGTGCGCTGAACTCATCGCTTACCGCCAGTTTCTGGCTCGTGCTTTCCCGGTTGTTCTGCCCTCCCGAATTGGAAAAGGCTAGATTATCGCTGAGCGAACTGCTCTGCTTGTCGGTGATTCCTCGAAAAAAAACCCCGGCCGAAAGGCCTTTGCCAAAGAGGCGACTACTCCAGTAACCCAGCGACAGTACCGGCCCCCGGGTGAGCGTTCCTCCGGCTGCAGCCGGGGCAACCAGCTCACCCCCGGATTCATCGCTACCAGTCCCGGTAATTCTTTGAAATGGTAAAATTTCAGGTTCCGGGCGGGGCGCATAATCCACCACCACCCTGTCCCCAGAAATCTGAAACAGTGCCGCGGGGTGGACAAACAGATCGGTCAGGGTATCCTGCACCAGACCGGCAAAGCCGGCCCCCAGCGCCCGCATCCGCACTGACAAATAGGGAATCTCGCTTACTGGGAAAACAATGCTACTTCCGCTAATTAAAGCATTTACTCGATGCTCGAAATGCTGAGCCAGTACAGGCGTGTACAAAGCACTGCAGAGGACCACAAACACGATTGGCCGGTGGGCTTTCATGACCAACCCTCCTCTCCAACCAGAACCAAACCACCTTTTCAGGGTAGTAAAAAGTAATTGTACAACATTTGCTAAACAAGAGGTGCCCAAATTTTCTCCAATTCTTTTAAAAATAGCCCTTTTTTCTCCCTGATATCAAAAGCGCCACTCCACAAAAGTATCCTTTTTTATTTTTTTCGAGAGAACCAAGCGGCCTATGCCTGGCACAGTTGTTATCCGTGGTGTTAGGTTCAATTAAGGCTGCGGCAGGGGCGAGCCTGCGGGTCAGGGCCTTTAAGAAGCGGAGAGGGGCTGGTAAGGCCGGAGCTGGAATGGTTCTGCGGAGAGCAGGCCGGTACCCAGTAAGGTCAGAAAAGCCACTGGAGCGAGGCTTTGAGAGCTCTGGGCTCTAAGGCGGGGCACCGGTAAAAGGGCTGGCTTGCCGATCAGGCGGGCCACTGCTTCCACTACGGGCAAGCGGGTCGCCTCCGGGCCGCACACCACCAGCAAAGCGCTACTCAATACAGAATCGGGTAAGCGGTAAAGGAGGGTTTGAAGCGTCCCCAGAAAACTACGCCAACTATCAGGCATATCTTCCGGCAACCCTTTCTCGAACCGGCTCGCTGCGCGAGTGCGCTGGTTTCCTTCATCGTGCGGGTATTCTGTGCCTCCCAAGCGCTCCAGCACCGCCTGCACTTGAATTTGCCCCTCCTCGGGCATGGGACAGGCCAATTGCCGGAATAGGTGCATTGTGCCCTCAACTTGCAGGCATAGGCCAATCGCTCCCGGATGCAAAAGGACGCAAAGCACCGGTAAAGGTGTTGGAACAACCATCCCAAGGGCCTGAGAGAGACCGGCACTGAAATGGAAATATTCCACCTGGCGCCAGGTCCAGTGGTTCAGCAGTGCTTCCCACGGCTTGATCAGGCGGGATGGAAACACTTGCACCAGCACCTGGCTGGTCTGTCCTGGGCCAGCCAGATGGGTTCGTAACAGTTCCCATCGCCAGTAATCTCCTGGCTTAAATTCTGGAATTTCTTTTTTCAGCAGATAAAGCACAGGCTTTTCCAGAAAGTGCGGGTCCAGGGTTCGGGGAATTTTCAGGATAGACTGATAAAGTCCCGGCAAGCCGAGGCCGATACGCAGCTCAATAGGTCCCTTGCTTTTCCGATGGACATGGTTCAGTAAGTCCTGCAGTTCCTTCAGGTCAAGCAGGGATTGACGGGCAATACACACTTCCCCATACTGGAGGGTTTGGAAACGGCCCTGAAACTGATCTCCAACCAGATAATAAACCATGCCGGGATGAATTTCCAGGCATAGGACTCGGGTTGCCCGCAGGCGCTGCCAAGGCTTGAGTTTGACGCCGACGGGGATTTCGCGTATCTTTATCCATGTGGAGGGCGAACTTGATGTGGGTGGTGGTTTCCCAGCTCCACGGCTTTGCACAGTTGCACACCTCCCAGCAATCTATCAGGGTACACTGGCAACCAATTCTGCAACCCCCGGCCAGCCGGAGGGATAAGCGCCCCACAACAGAAGTACAATCATGCCAATGGCCAGGAAGGGCACAAAAGGAATGCTTGCCTGTACTCGGGGATTTCGCAAAAAAGCAGGCAACAAGCCAGCCACCCCGGCAAGTAAAAAGCCGATTAAAATAGCGAACAGTATGGCAGTGGGTCCTAAAAAAATCCCGGCGGCGGCAGCCAACTGGATATCACCGAAACCAACCAGTGATTCTCTTCCCAGAAGTTTACTGAGAAGGACCACCAGGGCCAGAACGGACCCCCCCATTGCAGCCCCAAGGCATACCATGGACCACGGCTGAACCTGCAGCAGCAAATTGGCAGCCAGCCCGGAAACAAGCATCAGCACAATCAGGCGGTTTGGGATCAACTGCAATTCAGCATCAATCAAACTGATTGTGATTAAAAAACAACAAAAGAGGCCGTAAAAGAAAAACGGCCCGGTAAATCCGAACCGCCCATAGAGGGCCAGACCGGACAAGGCGGTGCTTAATTCGATAATCGGGTAGCGCACCGAAATGGGAAAATGACAGTAAAAGCAACGGCCTTTTAGAAACATATAGGAAATCAGTGGAATTTTAAAGTAGGGGGCCAGGTACATATGGCAGCTTGGACAGAAAGATCCAGTTCGAAACAGTGCAATGTGCCGGGGCAGTCGATAAGCACATTTTCCAAGAAATTCCCCAATCAGGAGCCCGAGAAAAAAAACCACCGTCCAGTTCATCGCCACGGTTCCGTAAATTTTGTACTCGCTTATTGCCGTTCCGTTTTTTTTTATCGGCTTAAATTGGCCTCGAGGTCAGGAGAAAAATTATTTCACACTACCGGCAAGCACCTGTGCTGTTCGAGCCGGAGAAAGGGATGTGGGGCTTACATCGGACGGGGAGATGCCCAGTTGGCCAAAGAGTTGTTGCACAGCCTGCCAGTCGGTAACTCCGCGCCGGATCAATGCCCAGGCATTCTCCTGAAACGAAATCCGGTGAGCGCTGCCATTCACAATGTCCTCCACCGAGGCTTGCTGGTGCAATGCTTTTCTCAATTCCGGCGATGCCGGTAAAAATTCCTGAATAAGCACCCATCCAGCATACCCGGTAAAACCACAGGCTGGACACCCCACGGCGCCCCCGGAGAGTTCTGCCCCGCCGGTTGGTACCAGCCCTGCCCTCGGTAAAGCCACCGGGCGGCAACGAGTACAGAGTGCAGGTAATTTGTGCACGGCTACTGCGGCACTGAATACTGCAGCCAGATCTTGCGGGGCCACCTTCTGTTGCAGGTGCTCCAGGGCAGAAAAAACAGTGGGTTTTTCCAGAACCAGCACAACCAGGCGTCGCCGGGCTTCCTGAACAGCGAGGGCAATAGCCGCTTTCTCCCCCGCCGGTTCCAAAACAACGACCTCCGGCTCCAGGCTTAGAAAACTGCGCAATAAAGCCCCTGGACCAGGCTCATGTCCTGTTTGCCAGCGCAATTTGACCACGCCCGGAATCCAGGGGGAAACTTGCCGTTCGATGATTAGCAGCCTCTTCCCCTCCATTTTCAGCATTTCCAGTTCAAGGTTGAGCCGACCTCGCACCGGGGACTCCAGCCTACCGGAGAGGAGAACAAGTCCGTTATTCTTCCGTAAAAGTTCGGGAATGTATTTGAAATTGGGATGCTCAGCCGGGCGTGGCGTTTCTTTCCCCTCTTGCAGGTGTTCCACCCACTGGAGGCTTAACTCAAACCGATGTGCATTTTTTTTCCACCGAAGCCGTGCACCAAACTCTGCCTGGTGGGCTGGTAAAACCAGTGTGGCATTGTTCTTTTCTTCCACCATTTCCCACCGGCACCCACCCAATTTGAATAGCTGCCTGAGCAGCGACGGCCAAAGAATGGAGGGAACGGCGAAATGTTCTTTTTCCCAATGCTCGGTTTCCAACTCCAACCTAACCGCATTGCCTGGCAGGTAAAAAGCATGGAGGAGCCCCCTTCGCTCGGCAACCCGGGCCAGAAGCAAGCGAACAAAGCTATCTACCAGATTGCTCCCCTCGGATGGCAACGCTCCTTGGGCATTCAGGTAATCCCGAAGCCATCCCAGAGCCTGGGAGAGCCTGCGCCAGGTGTGTGCGACCTCCCGCTGGACTCCAAACATCCAGCGAACTTCCATACCGCACCGCCATTCCAGCCAGCGCTCCTGCTCGCCAGTCAGGGGTAAAGCAGCTACGACATTCAGAGGCGGTGTCTGCCCTATTAGCGTCAAAATTTGCCAGGCCTGCAGCCGGTTTGCCCCCAGGGCAAAAATCTGCTCAATATCGGGTTGACAAACGCTGGGATTTCTCCCACAAATTCCCAACCGGCGCCACACCAGGCGGTAAAGTTGTTCTGCGGTCAATATGCCCCGGGCCAATAACAGGTTTTGGAGAAACACAGGCTCTTGCTCAAGTGGTGCAAGCAATTGTTTCAGTTGACGGGAGGAGAGGATCTCGTTTTTTAGCAAGAGGGGAATCAGCCAACCATCGGCCACCCGCGGTGCAGTGTTGCGATCTTCCTTGTTCATCTTGAAAGCCCCTTCCCTGGAATTTCCGTTTTTTTGAATCAATTATTCTTGTGCAGTTATTGTGCCAGAAAAGCGCGCTCCATAGCAACGAGGCCCTGCACCAGATTGGAAGGGTAAAACAGCCAGGAATGACAGAAGGAAACTCAGGCAGTGTCGCTTTTTTCGACACTCAGGCGGGCGAAGATGTGTTTAGCGAGCCTTTTTATACAACCGGACGGCAAAGGAGCCATCCATCTTATGGCGATGGGGAAAAGTGCGAACAAAGCATTTGCTCCACAGGTACTGAGCCGGCAGTTCCCCGCTAAGCTCCTCGGAAACAAATTCGGGATGGGTTTCCAGAAACTGCTGAACCACCTGTTCGTTTTCTTGAGGGTCGATGGTACAGGTGCTGTAAACCAGCCGTCCGCCTGGTTTCAGGAGTTGGGCAGCGCAATCCAGCAGGCGCAGTTGGAGCTGACTCATGTTTTCAATGTCCTGCTGGCTCCGTTTCCACTTTAAATCCACTCGTTTTTGCAGCACGCCCAGTCCACTGCAGGGGGCATCCAGAAGGATGCGGTCGAAACGAAGGGTGGTTGGGCAAGCCAACGCATCGGCGCATACGGTAGTGGCACAGTCCACCCCAAAACGGCGCAAATTGTCGGCCAGCATTTTCGCCCGATGCAGGTGCCTTTCCAAAGTAACCAGCCGTCCTTTATTGTTCATTAATTCGGCAATGTAGTTGGATTTCCCGCCGGGAGCCGCACACATATCCAGAATAGTCTCCCCCGGCCTTGGCTGTAGGAGTCGAACCGGAATTCCGGTGCTGACATCCTGAATGGAAATCCACCCCTTACGCATTAAATCCAATTTGCGAAACTCGCTAAAATTGTCGATGGCCAGGAATTCGGGGAAATCTGGATGGATCTGATATTGAATGCTGTTTTCTTCCAGAATTTTAAAAACAACTTCCCGGTTAGCCTGAAGGGAATTGATACGGCCGTAAATACGGGGCCGCTGATTGTTGGCTTCGCACAGTTTCATCGCCTCATCAATGCCCCAAAACTCCACCCAGCGTTGCAACAACCAGAAAGGATGGGAATAGCGGACCGCTACCCGTTCCAGGTAAGGTAATTCGATTTCGGCCAGTTCCAGCCGCCGGGCCTGCCGCAAGTAATTGCGTAAAATGGCATTAACCAGGTTGGCTGTTTTTTGATTAAACCGCTTCTTGGCAATTTCCACCGCCTCGTTTAAAACCGCGTAGGGGGGGATGCGATCCAGGTACATTAACTGGTAAAGCGAGGCGCGAAGATTGTTTTTTACCTCGGGAATGAGATCTTCGTAACTGCCCACATAAAGCTGCTGAAGGTACCAGTCCAACCGATAGCGCCAGCGGAGGGTGCCATTGACCACTTCGGTAATCAGGGCACGATCCACCTCGTTAAACTCCTCCACCTCTCTCTCCAGTAAACGATCGGTATAGGCCTGTTGCGTATCCACACGGGTCAGAATTTCCACAATTTTTGCCCGAGCATTAATCTGGGATTCCGGCTGGCTGCTTTTAGCCCGCCCTCCATTACCCGAGCCACTGGGTACAGCGGAGGCTTGTTCTTCCCGATAGTCCATATTTTATTTGCACAATCCAGGTTTAGGGAACATTTGCCGTTTAATCCAGCTGACCGGTCCATTTCGGCTGTTTAACCAGCCTTTGTTCTACCGGCTTTTTCCATTAAACTCCCCTATTGAGGAAAGGTTTTACGGACCCCATCTTCACAAATTGAACCTTCCCTTTTGGGTCAGCGGAAAGCCTACTCGGCCCCTGCTCTACTCGTGACTGGTTTTGTGTGCAGGCTGGTAAGGCACCGGGATGTACTGAACGCCGCCTGCCCGCCGTACGGGTTGAGGGAACAGGCTCATGAAATCGTAAATTTCTTCCGGCATTTCCGTGGATACCGGCAAGCCAATTCGTTTAGCTTCCTCAGGCATAATCGGGTAATCGTGAGTCCAGTGTCCCATGGCCAGTAGATCGGCAATCTGTTCGGCCTTTTCCTTATCCATTTTTCCATCCAGGATTTCCTGAACGGTGGCTTTTAATTGCCGGATAGCCTTTTCCCCCACATCGCCCATGATCAGGGTCTGATCATCTACTTTGTCCGGCTTTTTCTTTTCGATAGCGGCAAGGATGGAGGCGGCCGGAAACTGCCCCAGTTGCGGATCGACCGGACCCAGCACCGCATTGTGGTCCATAACGATCTCGTCCGCCGCCAGCGCGATAAGTGTTCCCCCTGACATGGCATAGTGGGGAACGAATACGGTGACTTTTCCCGGATGGCGCTTCAAGCCCATGGCAATTTGTTTAGCAGCCAGGGCCAAACCGCCGGGCGTGTGAACGATTAGGTCGATGGGCATGTTGGGATCGGTAAGTTTAATAGCCCGCAAAATCTCTTCCGAGTCCTCAATGTTAATAAAACGCATCACCGGAAAACCGAGCACGCTCATGGTTTCCTGGCGATGAACCATCGCAATTAACCGGCTGCCTCGGTTCTGCTCAATCTTGCGCATCAACCGTACCCGGGCGGATTCCAGCATACGCTGGCGAATGATCGGCTGAATGGCGGTAATAATGAAAAACAGCCAGAACAAATCCATAATACTCATATCGCAAGCCCCCTCAACTTTAGCATTTTCCTTACCAGGGACGAAACTGATCCCGATGAACTTTAACCAATTGTTTTCTTCGTCGAAACACAAATTGCAACAGTGCACCAGCCACAAACCCACCAAAATGGGCCCACCAGGCTACCCCACCTGCATTTGAAGCGACGCCCAACGACAGGGTTCCTTCAATGAGTTGCATAAAAACCCAAAAACCCAGAAAGAAAAGAGCCGGTATTTCGATAATATCCACAAAGAAAAACAGGAAAATAGCCGTAATGACCCGCGAATAGGGAAACATGAGAAAATAAGCCCCCATCACTCCGGCAATGGCGCCGCTGGCACCAATGGTTGGCACATGGGAATTCGGGTTCATGTAAAGATGGGTAAACCCGGCGGCCAGCCCGCACAGAATGTAAAAGGCAAAATAGCGCCCATGCCCCATCCGGTCCTCCACGTTGTCGCCAAAAATCCACAGGTACCACATGTTGCCAATCAGATGAAACCATCCGCCATGAAGAAACATGGAGGTAAAAATCGGATAGTAGCGCGCCCAAACATTGCCCGGTTCATTGGCGGCCAGCCAGAAAAACTTGGCCGGAATCACTCCAAAATGACGTAAAAACGGCTCCAATTGAGGCCCCAGGGACACCTCGTAAAGAAAGATCAAGGCGTTGATGACAATCAGGCTGACATTAACCACCGGGAACGTGTACGATGGAATGGTATCTTTTAGCGGGAACACAGAAAGACCTTATCGTTTTTTGTATTTTCCTCGCTAACAAAATTAGACAAAACAGCTTTTATCTGAAAGCAACGAAATTAGAAATTTGATTCGAACCGTTTCACCGTTAGAACCGGACAGGCCGCCCAGCGGACCACTTTTTCTGTAGTACTTCCCAATAGAAAATAATCCAATCCACTTAATCCATGTGTGGAAATCACGATCAAATCCATGTGATTTGCGGCGGCAAAATCGACAATTTGTTTGTGGGCTTTGCCCTCCAGCACCACGTACTCCTCGACCCTGCTTTCCGTCCCCCAATCGGAAACAAACGCCTGCATGTTGTCGATAATTTGTTTTTTCAGAGCCGGGTCCACTTCGAATACCGAGTGCACATCCCCTGCATACACCGATGGGTGAACATCCTGTTCCACGACATGCAGAATGGTTATGCGCGCCTCAAACTTTTCGCACAGACAAAAGGCATGTTCCAGAGCACGCTGGCAGTAAACGGAAAAATCGATGGGAACCAAAATGCGTTGCAATTGAAACGATTTTACCGAACGGTGAACGGTCAGTACCGGCACAGGGGCCAGGCGCACTATCTTTTCGGCAACACTTCCTTGAAGCAGATGGGACAGGCCGGTGCGTCCGTGGCTGCCCATTACCACCAAATCGACAGGATGCGATTCAACGTAATCCAGAATGGCGTTGCCGGCGGAAACCCCGCGCACCACTTCGGTTTGAATCCGGGCGCCCCGGCTGATGCCCAACATTTTTCGGGCACTCATCTGCCCGAAGATCTTTTTCTCCTGCTCGGCAACCCACTGAGTATAGGCCTGCAGGCGTTGTTGGTCGGAGGCGTCTTCCTGGAACAGAACCGCTGCATGAAGCAAACGCACCTGAGCATCGAAAGCCTGTGCCAGATGTAGGGCATAATCCACCGCCAGGTCGGAAAACGGGGAAAAATCCACCGGTACCAGAATGGTTTTAAGGTCAGCCTCTAAATTCATGGTCAAACTCGTTAAATAGGTGATTGCCCCGGGCGAAGTGTATCCCCCTTCCCGAGGCAATGTAAGCACAGATGCGCTAATTTGTTCTGGATTTCTTGAGGGGAATGGCTACCAGCAGATAAAGCAAGCCAACAAAGACCAGCAGTCCAAGCCACACACTGGGATGTTGTGCTCCCCAGTCGGCCAACCGAAAGTTGCTGCCCTTGAGGCTGGCCCCCAACACCACAAAGGCCAGGATCACCGCCATCAGTGCTTCGCCGGCAATCAAGCCGGAAGAAAGCAACACGCCCACGTTTTCGGCCTTTACTTTTTCCTCGACTCCGGCACCGCGGCGGCGAAGCATAAACTCCAGAACCCATTTAATAATGCCGCCAACAAAAATTGCCGCCGTGGAATGAAAGGGCAAGTACATCCCCACCGCCACCAGCATAGGGGAAGGGGCATTAACCAAAATTAATCCCACAGCAAAAAACATCCCTGCAACCACCAGTGGCCAGGCCATTTCGCCACCCACAATGCCCTTAGCCATCAGAGCCATTAAGCCGGCCTGGGGTGCGGGGAGCTCCTCGCTGCCAATGTGGTACACGGAATCCATAGCCACCATGGGCCAGACCAGCACCAGGGAAGCAGCAATTACACCGATGATTTCCCCCATTTCCATCTTCCAAGGGGTTCCCCCCAGAATATGACCCACCTTCAGGTCCTGCATCATGTCCCCAGCAATGCCGGCGGCACAGCACACCACTCCGGCGACGCCCAACACACCCATCACCCCGTGGGTTCCGGTTACACCCAGCCCTACCATGAGCAAGGCGGAAATGAGCAAAGCGGACAGGGTTAGCCCGGAAATTGGATTGTTGGAACTACCCACCAGGCCAACCAGGTATCCGGCCACGGCAGCAAAAAGGAATCCAAGCACAATGAGCACCAGGGTTAACACCAGGGCACCGCCTACCGAATCGGCAAAATAGCGGTAGAGGAAAAAGATGGGTACGGAAAGAATAACAATTGTGGTAATGACCTTCTTAAAATCCAGATCAAGCTCCAGGCGATTAACTTTCTCGGCGCCGGTTTTAGCCAGAGAAAGGTCGCGCAAGGCTTTGGTAATGCCGGAAATCAGTGCAGATCGCAGGTTGTAGAGGGTGTAAAAGGCGGCCACAATCATGGTGCCGACTGCCAGCGGACGAATCTGGCGGAACCAGACTTCCATGGCCACCTCCGTCCAGCTATGGCCGGCATTCACCAGTTCGCTAAGCCCGGGATTCAGGAAAATGCCCATGGGAACCAAAAAGAGCCATCCCATCAGGGCGCCGGCGAACAACACAGCAGACACCCTAAGCCCGACAATGAAGCCGACGCCTACCAGGGCCGGCGAAGCCGCCGGGGTTTCCAGAATAAAACCCCCCCCATAGCTGATTTTTTGGCCCAGCATGGAGATTTTGGAACTGGCCATGGGAAAGAAATCGCGGGAATGGTCCTTAATAAACTGAATACCGTTGGAGTTTTTGAATAGCTCCCACAGCGCGGCAAGGCCCATGCTGCCGAAAACGTAGGCGGCGCCGGTCTGCCCTCCCTGGCCGGCTTTCACGATTTCCGCTGCCGCCACACTTTCCGGAAAGGGCAGATCGGCCTCTTCGATTAAAGAACGGCGCAGCACGATGACAAATAATACCCCCAGGACACCACCGCTGAGCATAATCAGGGTGCTTTCCCAATAATGGAGGGTGTCCCACACCCCACTGATTACGAAGGCGGGGATGGTAAAAATAGCTCCGGCAATCAGTGCTTCGCCCACCGAGGCGGTTGTTCTGGCGATGTTTTCCTCCAGCACCGTCCCGCCGAACACCCTAAGGGCAGCCATGGCTACCACTGCCGCCGGAAAGGTAGCCGCCACAGTGAGCCCGGCCTTCATGCCCAGGTAGGCATTGGCGGCACCAAGAATGATCGCCATAATGACACCCAGCACCAGGGCACGTAGCGTCATTTCCTTTAAATCGGTATCCGCAGGAACAAATGGCGTAAAACGGCTGGCTTCCATACGACCTCCTCGCGTTTAAGATTGGGCTCTTCTCATTCCCCGGCCACGGTACCGCCTTCTCGGCCGTGGGGACGTCCCCCCGAGACCAGGCAAAAATACCACCCGCCGGCGTAAACTTTCAAGATGGGGAAACATTTTGCTGTTCTGCCAGGAAAACAAGCCCAACCCGTGCGGCTGGAGGTACAACAAAAAGGCCCTGCCATGGCAATCTGCAGGCAGGGCCGGAAAAAGACAAAAGGACGTCGCCAATCAGCCACGCTGATCCAACGGCACATAGTGACGCACCTCGGCCACACTTTTGTAGGAGGGCCGAATGATGCGACCGCCAGAGATCAACTCTTCCATTCGATGGGCAGACCAGCCCACAATACGGGCCATCGCGAACAAGGGCGTGTAAATTTCCTTGGGAAAGCCCAGCATGTCGTACACAAAGCCGGAATAAAAATCCACATTAGCGGAAATGACTTTGTTGGATTTTTTAACCCGCCGGAAAATTTCGGGAGTCAGTGTTTCCACCGCACGATAGAGATTGAATTCGTCCAGGCGACCTTTCTCGGCAGCCAGCTCGCGAGCCTTTTCCCGGAGAATCAGCGCCCGGGGATCGGATTTAGTGTACACCGCGTGCCCCATGCCGTAAACCAAGCCGGTGCGATTGTGCGCTTCTTTACGCAGGATTTTTTCGATGTAGCTGGCCACCTCTTCCTGATCATTCCAGTCCTTTACATTTTCTTTAATGTTCTGCATCATATCCATCACGTTGGCATTGGCTGCCCCGTGCAGGGGTCCCTTCAGCGAGCTGATAGCCGCAGCAACAGCGGCGTAGGTATCGGTCCAGGAGGAGGTGACCACATGCATGGTAAACGTGGAATTGTTGCCTCCACCGTGCTCGGCATGGAGAATCAGTGCCAAGTCCAGAATTTCGGCCTCCAGGGGCGTGAACTTGCCATCCGGACGCAGCATGTAGAGAAAATTTTCCGCAAGGTCCAGTTCCGGATCAGGTAAATGAATAAACAAGGACTGGCCATGAAACCAGTGATTGCGAGCATGCAAGGCATAGGCGATGATGGTGGGGAATTTGGCAACAATTTCCAGGCTCTGGCGCAACACATTGGCAATCGAAACATCATCGGCGTTTTTATCCAGTACGTAAAGGGCTAAAACCGTACGCTGCAGTTGATTCATAACATTGTTGCTGGGCAAATGAAGAATCTGGGAGGTCAACACTTCCTCATCCAAGGTTCGGCGGGAGCGCAAATACTGGTCAAACTCTTCCAGCTCCTGCTTGTTGGGCAAACGCCCCAGCAGCAGCAGGTACGCTACCTCGGCAAAGCCATGACGCCGCTCTTTTTGAATGCCCTCCACAATTTCGTTAATGTTTATGCCCCGGTAATAAAGCCGACCGTCCACCGGTTCAATGCCAGCCTCGGTCTTCTTAAATCCCACCACACTGGAAATTTTGGTCAGCCCAGCCAAAACACCGGAACCATCTGCGTTTCGCAATCCCCGCTTAACATCAAATTTGGCATACAACTCGGGATCGATGTGATAAGCTTCCTCAATTTGATGAAGCGCCCGTTCAAGAAATTGGCTCTGCATAGGTATGTCTCCTCTTTTGTCTATTGCACACTAAATTCGACAGAGTGATTCATTTAGTTAAATAACCCAAAAATGGTAAAGTTGCAACGCAAATTTACTTTGTACGGCCTGCAAACTACCGACAACCTTTGTTATTCTCTTTTAAAGAACAAATGTGAATTACGCTTGAAAAATTGAGCACAGCGCTCGAATTTACCGCCTGGGGGACAGCGGCGAACCGCAATGCCTGATCCAGGCTCAAGGGAAGGATGCACTTATGATTAAAATAATAAAAGTGAAATACCTGGAACCCCGGGAGGCGTTGGCCAGCATTCAAAAGGCCGGCATTATACCCTACCTGATCAACTGGGGCTGCGATGTGGACGAACAGAACCGGCGATTGATTTTTAATTTGCGCCATGGCAGCGGCAGTGGCGGGAGTTTTGATGAGGAATTGCGGCGGGTGGGAAACGAGATTGAACAGTTTTTGAAATCGATCGATCGACCCCGAGAAGACAGGGATTGAAACTTGGGAAGACGGCACTGTGCCGAAAGAATAAAATTTTGAGAATGGCTTATGGCAAAGAAACTGGTTGAATGTGTTCCTAATTTTTCAGAAGGGCGGAATAAAGAGGTTATCGATCAAATTACTGCGGCCATTCGCTCGGTGCCGGAGGTAGAATTGCTTTCGGTGGAAATGGGCGCCGATGTTAACCGGACAGTGATTACCTTTATCGGCCCTCCGGAGCCGGTAGCCGAGGCGGCTTTTCGTGCTATTGCCAAGGCCACCGAATTGATTGACATGCGCCAGCACAAAGGGGCCCATCCGCGCATGGGAGCCACTGACGTGTGCCCTTTTGTTCCCGTGAGTGGGGTCACCATGGAAGAGGTGGTGGAACTCTCCCGTCGGGTGGCGCGCCGGGTCGGCGAGGAATTGGGTATTCCGGTTTACTTGTACGAATATTCGGCCACACGGCCGGAACGGCGCAGCCTGGCCAACATTCGGGCTGGAGAGTACGAGGGCCTACCAGAAAAATTAAAGGATCCAGCCTGGAAACCGGACTTCGGGCCTGCTGAGTTCAATCCCAAAACGGGTGCCACCGTCATCGGGGCCCGGGAATTTTTAATTGCTTACAACATTACGCTCAACACCCGGGACAAGCAGCTGGCCATGGACATTGCCTTCGAATTACGCGAAAAAGGCCGCAGCGTACGCACGGGTAATATTCATCCGGTGTACATGCGAGGCGAGCTTGTGAAATACCAGGAAAATCATTTCCCCTGCGGCAGTTGCTCCTTTGTTGGCAAGACCATTGAGGAGACCGCGGTCCATTGCCAGCAAGCGCATGGCTACGACCTGGTGGCATTACTCAAGCAACACGGGATCGACCCCTCCAACCCCGTGGGACGTTCGGTCAAGAAACCGGGCAAATTTAAACATTGCCGGGCCATCGGCTGGTATGTAAAGGAGTACGGCCGTGCTCAGATTTCCTGCAACCTGACCAATTACAAAGTGACCCCACCACATCTGGTGCTGGAAGAGGCCCGCCGACTGGCTGCTGAACGAGGGCTAGTGGTTACTGGTAGCGAAATTGTAGGGCTGGTGCCCTTCGACGCGATTTATCAGGCCGGGTTGTTTTACTTGAGCCGCCAGGGCTACACCACCGGGCTACCGGTCAAGGATGTGCTTGAGGCCGCCATCCATTCAATGGGGCTGAACGATGTGGCCCCCTTTGTGCCTGAGGAAAAGATTTTGGGATTGCCTCGGATGCCGCGCAACGCCCTGATGGCCATGCGCGCCGATGAACTGGTTCATGAAGTCAGCAGGGAAACCCCGGCACCCGGCGGTGGTTCCATTGCCGCCCTGGCCGGCGCGCTGGGGAGCGCACTGGCTGCCATGGTCAGCAACCTCACTGTGGGCAAAAAAGGCTACCAACAGGTTTGGCCGGAGCTGGACCAATTGGCTCGCCAAGCCCAAAAGGTGAAGGACCAGTTGATTGAAGCGGTGGATGCGGACACCCAGGCCTTCAACGACTATCTGGAAGCCCTGCGCCTGCCCCAAAACAACGAAGAGGAAATAAAACAACGCCAGCAAGCCATTCAGGAAGGTTTAAAAAAAGCCGTACAAGTGCCTTTGCAAACCGCCCGTTTAAGCCTGGAGGCCCTTCAACTTTGCCGGCAGGCGGCGGAAAAAGGCAATGTCAATTCCATGACCGATGCCGGGGTTGGAGCACAGATGGCCTATGCCGGGGTTGTTGGCGGGGTGTTCAACGTGCTCACCAACTTGGGCGATATTGCAGATATCCGCTACGTTGAGGAAATGAAAGCCACCTGCCAGAAATTGCGCCAGGAAGCCGAAGAGATTTTGCAGCATACGCTGGACCGGGTGGAAAATTACTTGGCGGACAAAACCTGATTTAGCAGCCGGGTTTTCATATTAAAAGCCCCGAACAGGGAACCTATTCGGGGCTTCGAGTTAGAGGGGAATGTTCCCGTTGCAGCAACTTCCCTGTCACCAGCAATTCACATCCCTGTGTCCGGCCATTCCCTTCCAGAATTAACTTGCTTGCAAAGTTCGTTCAATAATATCGACCAGATCTTTGATCTGGTAAGGCTTCTTGAGAAAATTTTTAGCGCCCCTGCGCCGCAACTCTTCGAATTTGGCCGGTGGTGCATAACCACTGGAAAAAACGATGGGAAAATCGGGCGCCTCTTCCCAGATCCGCGTGGCGGCTTCCAGGCCATCCATCACCGGCATTTGGATATCCATTAAAATCACATCGATTTCATGGCGATGCTTTTGAAATAATTGCACTGCTTCCTGGCCATTACTGGCTTCAAAAATTCGATATTTGAGGGTGCTGAGCATGGACTTTAGACTGCTGCGCAGCATCTCCTCATCGTCCACCACCAGAATGCGCCACTTGCCGGGTTGAGCCTGTAGAGCATGGCCATTGCTGTTTTGAATTTTTCGAGAAGTGGCCGGCAGGTAAATTGTGAACCGGCTCCCGTGCCCGGGCTGGGAGCTTACATCGATGTACCCGCGATAACTGCGGACAATGCCGTAAACCATGCTTAATCCCAGACCAGTGCCTTTTTCCTTTTTCTTGGCGGTGAAAAAGGGATCGAAAATTCGATCTAAAATCTCTTTGCTCATGCCGATGCCGGTATCCACCACTTCCAGTTTCACGTATCGTCCCGGCTTTAACTGCGGTATCATGCTTTCAGCATCGACCAACTCCAGATTTTCGGTTCGATACAGCAGCGTCCCCCCATTCGGCATGGCATCCACAGCATTCATGGAAAGATTCATTAAGATTTGTTCGATCTGGGTTCGATCCGCCTCCACGTTCCAAAGATTTTCATCCAGTTGGGCGCGGATATCGATGTTTTTATTTACCACCCGCCCAATCATGGTCTGGAATTCCCGAATCAGATCATTGAGGTTAAACACCTCCATTTTCCCGCCTTTGCTACCCCGGGCAAAGGAGAGAATCTGGCTGGTAAGATCGGCTGCTTTGGAGGTGGCTTTCTCGATGGTTTCCACCATAGGCACCAGTTCAGCATCGGACGCCAATCTCATTTTCAGCATCTGGGCAGTGGGTAAAATGATGGCCAGAATGTTGTTGAAGTCGTGGGCAATGCCGCCAGCCAGTTTCCCCATGCTCTCCAGACGTTGGGTTCGGTTCAGTTGCCGCTCCAATTCGGTTTCCCGGGTCACATCCTTGATGATAAAAATCATACCCACTGCCTGGCTGTTTTCCCCAAGCAGGGGTTGCGTGCGTACCTCCAGCAGTCGGGTGGAAACACTGGATAGCTTAAATTCGATACGAAATGTGCTTTCGATCTTCGCCCGGGTCACTTCTCGTAGTTTCCCCTGAAACTTGCCATCAAGGAAAACCTTTTCGGCAAGCAGATTAGCATTTTTCAACCGAGAACGGTCCTTGATTTTTAACACTTCAACCAGTTCGTCATTGAACCATCGGATTTCCCCACCCTCGGTCACCACCAGCAGTCCAATCGGAATTTGGTGGAAGATTTGTAGCACTTCTTCCTGTATCTGACGCAATTGCCGCGTGGCCAATCTGACTTTTTCTTCCAGGTGTTCGGAGTATTCATGTAACTGAGCAGTCAGTTCTTCCTGCCGCGTCTGGTAACTTTTCAATCGAGCAATCATTTCGTTAAACTTGCTGGCCAGAAATCCCAGCTCATCCTCCCGTTCAACCTTCAGGCGAAAGTCGAAATTGCCCTTACTTACCTGCTCGGTTCCGGCAACCAACTGCTGTACCGGGGCCAGAACACTCTCGGACACTTTCTGTACCCCCCAAATAACCAGCAAAATTAGCAAAATGCCCACGGTAAGCGAAAGCCAGCGCACCTGCCTCGCCACCTGCTCGATGTGCTGGTAATTCAGTCCCAGCAACACTGTACCCCAATAAGTCCCATTGGTGCGAATAGGCTGGTAAACCTCCAGCAGGGCCCGGGTAGGGAAGTATTCAAACAGGTAATCCGCTTGCCGGACCTGCCTTAACAGGGTAGGGTTTAAATTGACCAGGTTCAGGAGCGTGTCGTAGGGCTGTGGAGCCGACCAGGCAAACACTTTGTCGTCCCCATTTAACACACTGACAAAAACGATGTCGCTCTGATCGGTTACCCGTGCCAGATTTTGATAAAGGGAGATTTCATCCGAGTGCAGCAGGGCCGGCAGGGCCACATTGGCCAGATTTTCTGCAATCTGGCGTGCTCGTAACTCCATCTGAGTTTGTATTAAATGGGTGTAAAAGGTCTGTACGGTCACCAGAATAACGCTGAAAAGGACGAGCAGAACAATCCCGATCAGTACAGTCAGTTGAGAGGCGATAGGTAATCGGCGAACGCGGTTTATCAGTCGTTTCATTTTTTCTCTGGTCACTCTGGCATCAAGCTCTATATCGTCAGTTTGAGCAAAATTTTTAAGCCTTTTTGTTTAAACCTTTCCAGGCAGCAAAGCCCAGTAGATGAAGAGAGAGCCTGGTTATTCTCCCTGTACCCAACAGAGATCGGCTCGGGGTTGTCCAAAAAGGTTTGATTGCTGTAATTTTATGCAAACAACTATTTCACTTGCACAGGACTTAAGTCAACTCTCCCCCCAACCCACTCTTTTGCAAGAGAGGGGGCGAAGGGGGTGAGTTCACTACCAATAAAGGGATACAAGGTTGTTGGTTTTGCCAAAGTTGTCGTATTTCGTTGAAAAACTGCAAGTGTAATCACTCCACTAATAAAAACGACTATATGCAACTATTCGCAACCATATTCAATTTGCTTTGCTTTTTGGATAACCCCGGCCCGTGTAGTAATCAATCACCCGGGTGATGGCTTCCTGACACACTGGGTCGAAGTCCTGCAAGCCTTTACTGAACATAATGCAATTCAGCGCAGGCCGATAGATGCCGCTGGAGACATACCCCCCTCCCTCAAAAGCACCGACTTTACCCGCGTAGGGTTGGCTGGCGAAGAATTGTTTCAGCCAATGCTGATAGGTTAGTTCGGCCTGCCGAATTTGCTCCTCGGAGGCCCCCTTGGCGCGCAACCGGCTTACCTGCCGGCGGAATTCCCCGGTTTTTGCCTCGTAGGTAGCCTTGTCCCAGGGGGTCGGAATGGGGGTTCCCGGCTCCACAAGATGCTTCCATTTCAACTGAGCTGGATCGGCCAGGGCGGTTAAATTGGGCTCCCACGGTTCAGTACCTTCCGGATAAAAATCCTGATAAGCCACTGTGCTGCTAAAGTACTCATCCCCTAAACCGGCAAAGCTGTGGCCGAATTCGTGCACCATCACGTACGTACTCCAGGGATTATCCACCGTGGTGCAAGCATACAAGTTGTAGATCCCCCCACCCCCGTAGCGATTGGTGTTTACCAGAATCACAATGGCATCGAAAGGCGCTTTTTCAGCAATGTTCTGAAGGCTCCGATTATCATCAGTCATTAAATAGCGGGGCAACCCGAATGTACCGAAGGAAGCATTCAGCGGGGTAGTGCGGTACTGCTTTTTACCGGGCTCATCCACTCCGGAATCCGGAGAAGCAACAAAAACGGCGTAGCAATTGAACCGGTTTTGCACTTTGAGGAACGGGTCCACCGAAAACAGTGCCTTCATCATCCGCCGGGCATCGGTTAAAAACTTGGATCGTTGATTTGCGGTGTAACCCTCGGCCACAAACACGACGTCCACGCGCTCCTGCGGATTACCGGTCTTTTGAAGGATGGTCATTTCTGCTTGCGGCAGGGCAGGTTCCGGATGAATGACCAGGCTATCTGGGTGAAAAACCTGTTGGAAAACCACGCGTGTAAACCGATTATTGGCATCCCGGCGAAGGATGCTCAGCCGGAAGGAACGTCTAGGCAAGGGAAGGCGAAGGGTTTCGCCGAAAGTGCGGTGCGCCCCTCTACCAGCCTCGGCCGTGGTTTGCCATTCATTGAACAGGGTAGAAAAACCGCGAGCGTAAATCAATTGCTGGCTCTCAAGATCCTCTACTCTGGCCTGATACAGGCCCAGGGGTGGTGGATCGGCCAGGCCGGTGCTCGGACCATTCCATCCTTCCCGAACCCACAGGCGATCCACCGTGTACTGCTCGTTTTTCTTCCCGCCGGTATGAAACAGATCGATCCGCAGGGTGCGGTTGAAAAACCAGCGAGCAAACGAATCCTGAGCCCGGGCGGCGTTTGTCTGCAACACAAGCAACGCTCCTACGATCATCCAACAGCAATGGACCCGCATATTCGGTACCTCCTGAGTTTCCTGCAACAGAACCTTTCTGGCTGAAGCTACAGGGCGGTAGCCAAAGCAGGGGAAAGGAAGGTTCACATGACCCCGCAATGCGGTGCCGCCGGAGAGGTAGCGGCACCTTCATGGGAACATCTTTTTTACTTTTTAAACAGCAGATACTTGGCGATGGTCTGCAACTGCATGTTGGAGGTACCTTCGTAGATTTGTCCGATCTTGGCATCCCGATAGAACTTTTCCACAGGGTATTCCTTAGTGTAGCCATAGCCCCCGAAAATTTCGATCATGCGGGAGGTGACCCTTTCGGCATAGACCGAGGAAAACAACTTGGCCATGGCCGCTTCCTTCAAAAAGGATTGACCGGCGTCTTTCAGCCGGGCGGCATTGTACACCAGGTTGCGCGAAGCCTCCAGAAAGGTTGCCGCCTCGGCAATCTGGAATTGAACGGCCTGAAATTTAGCAATGATCTGGCCAAATTGCTCGCGCTCCAGCGCATACTTCATCCCTGCTTCCAGGGCGCCTTCCATGATGCCGACCATCTGAGCCCCGATGCCAATCCGGCCTTCATTCAGCGTTTCGATGGCCACCTTGTAGCCTTTACCCACCTCGCCAATAATGTTTTCTTTGGGCACGATGCAATCTTCCAAGATCAGCTCGCAGGTGCTGGAAGCTCGGATGCCCAGTTTGTCTTCTTTTTTTCCCACCGCAAATCCAGGAAAGTCGCGTTCCACAAGGAAAGCCGTGATGCCTTTGTAGCCCAGATCGGGATTGACATTGGCATAGACGATAAAAATGTCGGCTTCGGCAGCACTGGTGATCCACATTTTCCTTCCGTTAAGCACATAATGGTCACCCTTTTCCACCGCCCGGGTTTGCAGGCCGAAGGCGTCGCTGCCGGAGTTGGGTTCAGAGAGAGCATAGGCACCCACCGCTTCGCTGCACAGCCGGGGCAAATAGCGCTTTTTCAGATCCTCGTTCGCCCAGCGCAGCAAACAGTTGTTCACCAGTGTATTCTGAACATCCACGTAAATGGCGGCCGAAGCATCCACCCGAGCCAATTCCTCGACGGCCAGAATGGCCATAAAGAAGGAGGCACCCGTACCGCCATATTCCTCCGGTACCTCAACCCCCATTAAGCCCAATTCAAAAAACTTCTGGAGCAATTCGGGTTTAAAAGTAGCCTTTTCGTCCATTTCCCGCACGTGCGGTGCAATTTCGGTTTCGGCAAATTCGCGTACCATATCTCGAAACATCGCTTCTTCTTCACTAAGTACTGTCAGGGGACCTGAAACATCCATGAGAAGCTTCCTCCTGGGTTTTATTTTCTGGTTAATTGGTGATTTTGGAAACTTTTTGTTCTCCGGATAAAACGGTGTATATTTTCAACGGGTGTAGTGGTCAAAGTTCTTCAAGGGCCCGCAATCCGCTTTATCCGGGTCGTTCAAGCTTCCTAAAAAACGACGAATTTAACGCCAGTTCAAGGAAATTATGAATTCAGAAGAGCAGCAGGTTTTAAAACGCTTGAAAGCGGCTCGCAATGCTTACTTGAAACGAAACTACGCGCGGGCCATTGAACATTATCGGTGGATTGAGCAGGCAATCCAGGACGATGAAAAAAATCTGCCCATTATCTGGATTGAACTGGGATGGAGCTATTACTACAACCACCAGTATGCCGAAGCTATTGAATATTTAAGCAAAGCGCTGGGCAGCTCCCACCTGAATGCCGAACAACGATTCGACTGCAATCGGATAATCGGTTTTGCCTACCAACAGCTCAACGAATGGGATCGGGCGATTGAATATTTGCAGGAAGCGCTTCGGCAGCCGGTTCAAGAAAGTACCAAACGCTACGCTTATTTTGAGCTGGGCAAAATTTACTTTATCCAGCGAGAGCTGGACGCCGCCGAATCGCACCTGCTGAAGGCGGACAAGCTATTCCGAATGGAGGAAAGCGACTACAAGTTCACCATCCACTACTATCTGGGTTTCATTGAATTTTTCCGAAAGCATTATGAACAAGCCCGCCGGCATTTTCAGTACATCATTCAGAATTCGGCCAGCAGCTCAACCCGGGCAACCGGATTTTTTGGATTGGCTCACCTTTTCTACGAAGAAAACGACTACCCGGCCCTTCTGGATGTGGTGGAAAAAATCGTTCAACTGGATCCCAACTTCTACGACAAAGAAACGCTGGGGTTCTTTGCCTGCCTGGCCTGCATGTATCTGTACAAGTGGGAAGAAATGGAAGACTTTTTTCAGGAATTGAAAAAACGCTACCCTGCCGGACGATATGCCTCCTATTACCCCTTTTTTGAGGAAGCTTTACGGGAAAGAAAACTGCCCGACCCATTTCAAAAACGCCGCGTGAAACCCGGAGGACTGCTGGACAACAAAAACTAATTCGCCTTCGCCATGGAGGCCCCGTGTCCGAACAACTTTCCCGGTCAAGTCAACTCGCCCTTTCGCCGATGATTTACCCTTCAGCCGTTGATTGGAAGATTTTTGCCCAAAGTTCGATCAAAGGATGGAAGAACCAAAACACTGTCCAACCCGTAGTGCTCAGGCAGCCTCTGCCCATGCCCAAGAGCAACAGAACGGACCGGTTCGAATTCTCATTGTGGATGACGAGGTTCAGCTGTACGAAAGCCTGGTTCAATTTTTAAACTTGCAGGGCTTTCAGGCCACCGGCACCCACTCCATCGAAGAAGCTCAGAGTCTTCTGGACCGGGAGCGGTTCGATCTGGTCATCTCCGATGTTCATTTCCCCAACCACACTGCGCGGGATTTGTTTGATTACGCCAGAAAACATCATCCGGAAGTGGCCTTCATGTTTATGACCGGTAATCCGGACCTGGACTTTGCCATCGATCTGCTCCGACAGGGCGGCTACGACTATATCATCAAGCCGTTTGGCCTGACCGACCTGCTGAACAAAGTCCGTACCGTGCTGGAGAAGGTGGAACAGCGCCGGCGACAGCGACACCTGGTGGACGACCTGCGGCTGATGCTGGATAGGCGTCTGAATGAACTGCGCATTTATCAGGATATTTTCGAGTGTGCAGAGGAGGGCCTGCTGATCCTGGATACCGAAGGCAATATCGTGAAAGCCAATCAGGGATTCGAACGCCTCAGCGGGCTGGAAGAACAGGCCCTCTTCCAGCGCTCTCTGGAAGAACTGTGCCCGCACATTTTCCCCGACCTACCCCTCGATCAGGTGCGGGAAACACTGCAAAAAACCGGACGCTGGTCCGGCGAGCAGACGGCCATGCGGAGCGACGGTCAGCCCTGGGTTTCCAATGTGTCTATTTTCCCGATTCGTGATGACAAGGGCAAACTTTTCGCCTACGGGGCTTTTGTTAAAGACGTCACTTCCCAGCGATCGGTGGAAAAAGCGTTGATTCAGAGCCTGGAACGTACCACCCTGGCCCAGGAGGCCATCATCTTTGGGTTGGCACGGCTGGCCGAGTATCGCGATAAGGATACCGGCCTCCACCTGGAGCGCATTCGTAACTATTGCAAAATTCTGGCCGAAGCCCTGGCAGACCACCCCCGGTTTCAGAAAAAGGTCAACACTCAATTCATTAAAACCCTTTACAGCACCGCTCCCCTCCATGATATCGGGAAAGTGGGTATCCCCGACTACATCCTCCTGAAACCGGGTAAACTGACCAAACTGGAATTCGAAATCATGAAAACACACACCATCATCGGTTACCAGACTCTTTCCTCGATTAAGAAGCAATACGGTGAGATGGATTTTCTAAACATGGGCATCGAAATTACTTACTACCATCACGAAAAATACGATGGCACCGGTTACCCTGTAGGCCTTAGGGGGGAATCCATTCCCCTGTCCGCACAGATCCTTGCTGTAGCCGACGTTTACGATGCCCTCACCTCCAAACGGGTGTACAAAGAGGCCTTTACTCATCAGGTAACCCTGGACATCATGCGCAGCGAGCGGGGCAAGCATTTTGCCCCTGAATTGCTGGATGTATTTCTGAGCGTTGCCGACCAGTTCCAGCTCATTTCCCGGCAATTCAGCGAAGCCCCAGAGGAGGAGGACCAACTCAATCCATAGCCGCGAACGGGGCGTGGCATTTGCTTAGCATTCCCTATCTCACAGGTGCTCCGGGCGGAAAACGTGGCTAAGCTGTTGCTGGAACTTTGCGGAGATGTTTCGGGATTTATTCCCCGGTGTACTTCATAGCCATCCCGGTCAGGGTGCGCTTCAGTTTTTGGTATTCCCCACCCAAATTCCCATTGGTCATGATTACCACCACGTGTTGGTCATCCAGGAACGGTTCCAGAGCGGGCAACAATTCGGAGGGTGAATTGAGGAGAAGGCACCGTTTGTTCAAACGGCTCAGGTGCTGTGCAATGCGTTCCCGGGAGAGGCGCCTTTGCGGGGGGATTTTTTCGGCCCGGTGAATGGGAAGCAATACAGCGACATCGGCCACGGCCAGGGCTCTGGCCAGAGGTTCTTGCAAAATGTTCTGCACCATGGTGTTGGTTCTGGGCTCGAAGACGGCTACCAGCTTTCGGTTCGGGTGCATCCGGCGGACAGCTTGGAGTGTTTTCTCCACAGCGGTTGGATGGTGGGCAAAATCCTCGTAAACCTGGGCCCCCGGAGGTCCCGGCCAAGGTTCCAGCCGCCGCTGCACGCCCTGAAAGCGGGACACCGCCCCGGCAATTACCTTCCAGGGAATGCCGCATTCCCGTGCAACAATGGCCGCGGCCAAGGCGTTTTCCACCTGAAAGGCACCGGGAAGCGGCAGGGTTAAGTCGGCCTCCGGCCGCCCCCGAAAGTAAATTCGGGCCCGCTGCGGCAGGCCATTCCCCTCCAGCAACTGATAATGCCACTCGGCCTCGCCGCTGGCGCCAAACCAGGTGAGTCGTGAATACACGGGGTCCAGCACCTCCTTCAGGGCAGCCGATCCCTGATTGGCCACCACCAGCCCGCGCGAGGGCACAATGCGCATCAGCTTGCGGAACCCGTCCTGGATGTCAGCCAGAGACCGGTAAATGTCGGCATGGTCAAATTCCAGATTGTTGGCAATCAGAATTTCGGGAAAGTAGTGGAGAAACTTGGGCCGTTTATCGAAAAAGGCGCAATCGTATTCATCTCCCTCAATAATAAAAAACTCGCCCTCGCCCAAGGCCACAGAGGACTGGAAGTTGCGGGCAATGCCACCGATTAAAAAGGTTGGCGACAGGCCTGCCTCATGGAAAATCCAGCTGATCAGTGCAGTGGTGGTGGTCTTCCCATGGGTACCGGTCACCACAATGGTTCTTTTCTGCTCCACAAATTCCTGGCGTATCACTTCCGGGAGGGAACGAAAGGGCAATCGCCTATTTAAGATGGCCTCCACCTCTTGGTTGCCTCTGGACAGGGCATTACCGATCACGGCCACGTCGAAAGGCTTGTCCAAATGACTAACCCGATAGCCCTGCCAGAGGGGAATGTCGTGGGCAGCCAGAAAATCACTCATGGGCGGATAAAATTGGGCATCGGTTCCCCACACTTGATGGCCTTTTAACTTCAGCAGAACTGCCAGCGATGCCATGGCCGTCCCACAAATGCCCAAAAAGTAATAGCGCCTGGGTTTCACCACGTGCCCCCCCTTTAACTGCGGCTACCAGTGTCCATGGATTGATCCGGCGGGCAATTGCGGGCGATGTATTCATCGAAGGCTTGCAAAATTTTGTGCATCAGGCGCACATCGCGTACCTCAGGCATGGCCCGCCCGAAAAAACGTTGAAAACGCATCAAAAAATTGTCCCAGTTGTCCATTGGCTCAAACCCTACCTGCTCCAAGCTCTGCCGGAGATGTTTTTTCAGTGCTTCCAGCTCCTGATGGCTGGCCAGTCGATAGCGATAGCGGGCTGGGGTTTCACTGACAAAATTGTACAGTTCGTAAGCGTACACCATTACCGCCTGAGAGAGATTTAATGAAGGATGCGACGTGGCAGCCGGAATGGTGGAGATAGCATGGCAATGGGCTAATTCCTCGTTGGTGAGCCCAGTAGCTTCCCGCCCGAAAACGATGGCAACCTGATGAGATTTGGCCATGGGAATCAACCGTTCCGCCAACTGCTTGGGAGTAAAATAGGGCAGATGAAACTCCCGGGTACGCTGAGTGGTGCCCACCACAAAATGCTTGTCGGAAACAGCCTCGGCCAGCGTGGAAACCACCTTGATCTGGTCAAACAGATCTTCGGAAGCATGGGCCATCCAACGGGCTTCGGGCACATCGAACGGAGCAGGATTGACCAGCACCAGGCGATCGAAACCCATGGTTTTCAGCGCCCGAACCGAGGCTCCAATGTTTCCGGGATGCTGGGGTTCCACCAGCACAAAATGAATATTGTCCCAATGAGCGCGTTTTGGAGGCATGGAATCCTTACTCGATCTCCTTCAATTTCCTTTGCTTAGCCCCGGCGTTAACCAGCTCACTCTCTACGGCAGGCAGCAATTTGAGCAGGGAAGTGTTGTTTTGCAAAAGAAATTCCGAACGCCTGCCTATGGAAGGTACTGAGAGATTGGGTTGCATTTCCGAGTCGAAATGCGTATAATAACTCAGCTTCCGGGGGTAAACATTCGCCCAAACCTGTTCATCTGGAAATTGAGCCATGAAATTTAAAATACGGATTGAGCGAATTCGCGAGGGTCTTTTCATCGCCACGTGTCTGAACCTACCTTACTGCATGGTGGATGGAGAAGACGAACGGGAAGCCAGGCAACGACTGCAGGCCGCTATCCAGGCCTACGTGCAAAGCTACCGAGATCGGCATGAAGAAATCCCTTATCGAAACAGTTAACGGATCGATTCAGACGGGTCAATCGGACCCCAATCTTCGCGTGCCGTTAAAATTGCTGATACAAAAGCTGAGGGAACACCGTTTTGCACGGGACTTCGAATCCCAGCTGGTGGTATTGTTTCGAAAGCAGGATTTCCCTTTTCACAGAATTGTACTTCCCAATCGGGAATGGATCTCCCGCGAGTTACTGGAACGGTACGTAAACGCTTTAGACCTTCCGGAAAGTTTGCTGCAACTCCCCGCAGCCGCCCCATCAGGGGAAAGCAAAGAGACCGAAAATAGGGATTAGTTCAAGGCCTGTTTGACCCGCTGCAGGATATCCTTTACCTGAAATGGTTTGCTCAAAAAGGCCAGCGCCCCGGCAGAGAGCACATCCTGCAAGTCTTCCTTATGGGCGTAGCCGCTGATGATGATGATCTTTTGAGCAGGTTTGATGCGCCTGATTTCGGCAAAAGTCCGCCGCCCGTCCATCACCGGCATGATCATATCCAGGATCACCAGGCCGATTTCCTCAGCATGCTTTTTGAAAATTTGCAAAGCCTCCTGGCCATTGGCCGCCGTGTAAACCCGAAGGCCGTTCATCTCCAAAACTTCGGAAATAACCGAGCGAATGTTGTATTCATCGTCCACCACCAGCACCGCTTTTTGTTTGCCATTCTGCGTTTTTGTTTCCGCCGTTGTTTTCTGGCGTGCTAAAGCGGAGGCTCCACGAATGGGAAAATAGCAAAAGACGCGGGTGCCCTGTCCCTCATCGCTGCGCAGCACAATGCTTCCTCCCATCTGCTTCAGCAGATTGTAGGCAAAGAATAGCCCTAATCCGTAACCCTGATTTTCTACTTTGGTCGTGTAAAACGGCTTAAAGATGTTCTGAACATGGCGGGCATCGATGCCAGGACCATTGTCCTCGAACACCATTTCGATGTAACGACCTTTTTCCAGAAAAACGCCCGAGCCCACCCGCAAGCCATCTTCCTTTTGCTGGACACTGCGGGTGCTGATGTGAATATAGCCTTTGCGATCCCCCAGCGCTTCCAGGGCATTCCGGGTCAGGATGCCCAGCAAGCGTTTTACCGCTTCGGGATGCGCTTCCAGAGGCGGCAAACCGGGTTCCAATGCGTGGAGCACTTCAACACGCTCTCCATAACGGGCATTGAGTTTTTCCACAAAGGCTTTAATCTCCCGGTTAATGTCCACTTTCTGTGGAGCGGCCGGCTCGGGAAGGTTAAAACTCAAGAATCGCTTCACCACCTGCTCGGCCTGAGCCAGATATTTTTCCATCGCCGAAATCCGATTGATCAATTGCGGATTGTCCTGTAATTGATTTTTCAGATAACTGAGGTTTGGCACCAGATGTTGGACCAATTCGTTCAGAAACCCGTAGGCCTGCCGGGAAAAATGGGTAATTTCGTCCAGCAATTCAGTTTGCCTGGCTTGGGAGTCGGCAGCCACTTGATCGGTGACATCGACACCAAACACTAGGATAAGCGAAAAGCGGTTTTTCAGCTCCACTTTGGTTAAATAGAGGTCCAGAATCAACGTCTCTCCACTGGCGCGCTGAAAGCGAGAGCGAAATCGCCGGCGCTGGTTTTCCTCTAGTGTGCGATAAGTTTGCACGAAAGATTCTCGTTGTTCAGGCGGCAGCAAATGTACAAATTTTTCGCCCAGAAGGTAATCCTCATCCACACCCAGGCTTTTCAGGGCGGTTGCATTGGCGTGGAGGATTACCCCGCGGGGATCGACGGCAAAAATGAGAACCGGCCCCCCATCAAAATATTCCGCGTACTTGACGTCCGCCAGCAAACGTTTGGTTTTGAACTGCTTGAACAAACGCCCCTTCAGCTTTTCCAGATAAAACTGCTGGTAAAGGCTGAGGGCGATAGGCGGAGAAAGTAGGTTGAGTACAGATTGTTCCTGGGGCATGAACGGTTTTTCTTTGCGGACCAGCGCCCCGAAACCAATCAAGTTGCCGCGAACAATCAGCGGGAACAACATCAGCGAATGGGCTTCGAACACCTCCCAGGGTACCTGGGTAATCTGGAACTGTCTTACATTATTCAGGGCAACCGCCATGTCCCGGTTGCGAAAATATTCCAGAATGCTCATCAGTTCGGCTTCGCCCAATTTCTCGCGGTAGTATGGCTCTTTTTCCGGCGTCTCCGGCAGGTAAGTGAATTCGGGATCCAGATTGGAAAGACGAATGCAGATCAACCCGTCGTCGTGGGGAATTTGCCTTTCCAGAAACTCCCGGATCAGGTTCCAGGCCTGCTCACGGGATTTTGTCCGCGCCAGGGTGCGGTAAAAATCAATGATTTCCGAGAGGACATCCAGCTGAACCAGGAAGGCATCGAATTGATTATCCAGGGTAGCAAAGGAGGTGCGAATCAACGCTTCCAGCTGGCTCATTTCCTGGGAAATGTTGGACAGCTCGGTGAATAGTTCGGCGCTTTCCTCAACCGTTTTCAGCCTGCGGACCAGTTCCTGGAAGTACTGAAAAAAGTTGCTGCGCGATTTCATTGAACCGTTGCGTTCCATTCAACTACCGATAATATCGAAAAATGCCTGATTCTGCGCAATCAATTCCTGGGCGTAATCGACTAAGCCCAGAAACTCTTCTTCGGAGAAAGAAAAATATCGGGTAAAATCGGGGTCGTAGGCCACAACCGCCTCCATGCCGGGCTGTTCCCCTTCCAGGTAGTGGGAGACGACATTAGCCAGATAGACCTGGCGAACCAGACCAGCAACAGCTGGATCGCCTTCAAACTCTTCAGGATAGTGATGATAACGGGTACTTTGGTGGAGTTTTTCCGGCAAGTTCCAGCGCTCCAGAAGGGCAGCCCCAACATCCCCATGATGAAATCCCAGCAGGCGGCGTTCCACCACGTCCAGGCGCAGCCCCTCCTGACGGCTTTTCTCCACCAACATTGGGAATTCTTCCGGCAACAGGCGCAGCTCGACCAATTTGCCCAGGTCGTGTAACAGTCCGGCAATGTAAAGCACCTCTTTGGCAGCCGGATCCAGCTTCTCCGCAATGGCCCGGCCGGTAAATGCTGTGGTGATCGAATGTCGCCACTGCGCTCCTAAATCGACACCGCTCTGGGCGGAAAAGCCTTTGTACAGGCTGTAAATAGCAATGCTTACCGCAATATCGCGGAGTAAATTAAAACCCAGTATTACAATGGCGCGTTCCAAAGTCGTAATTTTTCTGGGGTAGTTAAAATAGCTCGAATTAGCAATCCGCAGCACCTGGGAGGTCAAACTCTGATCCACAGAAATCACCTTGACCAGCTGGGAAATGGAAGTATCTGAATCCGAACAAAGCTGGATAACTTGGAAAGCCACCGCATTGATGGTGGGTAGCTTCTTAATTTGTCCTATCAGCTTGTCCAGTTGATATGTCATCGCGGTCTCTGCTTTCACTTTGCCTCCAGGCGCGTGTTATTAGTATCGTGTTCCCTTTGCTTAACTTTATGAACTCTTTGGATTTACTACAAACTGGGTTTAACGGCTCTCCATAGGGCTGGGAGAGTTACCCAGGCGCAACAATCAATGGGTCGGGGAGTAAAGCAAAACAAGAGAAGCTCTCTAGGGAAAACCAGCTATTTTCTGCAAGCAAAACTGGAACGCATTGAACCGGCCCATAAAGGCAGAAAGGCGTGCGGTACTGTGCGATTCACTGTTTTTTCTGGCGCCGGGGTAAAACCCCACCCGTATTGAGACTAGGTTGGTTTTACCGGATTACCTGGGCCGTTCTCAATGCCTCCATTACCGTACTTTTATGCAAAAACCTTTTTTTCACTTGCAGCGAACTTAAACCAACCCCCTCCTCTCTGGCCAAAAAAAGGTGCCAAGGGAATAAATTTACTACAAATCAAAGCCATACAAAGTTGATTGTTTTGATTAAATCGCTGTAATCAGTTAAAAACCTCCCGGTACAAACTCTGCTTTAATACAGACCACTCGTTGCAACTATTGGCAAGTTTATTCACCTTGCTTTGCTTTTTAAACAGTCCCTAAATGCAATATTCACCACTTTTAGGGCCCTCTGGAAAGCCGTGTTTGCGCTGAGCATGAAAACGTACTTGCCCGGCAAGCACACTGATTTGTTTTTCGCGTTTGAATCCGTTTTGATCCCCCGGGAGCCGTGGAGAACAAGCCTGGGATAGGTAAAGCTAAACGGCGAGGAACGGAAAAACCGTTTCCCTGTCACGTGGGCTTCCCATATGGAAAACAGCCTGCTGGGAAAAAGACAACCAGAGAGGCTACACCAAGGGAACGATTCCCAGAATCCGTGACCGGAGTAGGGGGCTTAGCCCTTTACACACGCGCTCTCCCCCGACTCTCAGAAGCCGAATCCGTGGACAATGCCGATACTGAAAGAGAGGCCATCCAGATTGGTTCGGCCAACCACGGCGGAGGGGTAACGTAAAACGATGTAGCGCAAGTCTGCGGAAATGGCCCAGTCTCGTGCCCACAGGTAATCCACTCCTGCGCCAGCAAACGCAGTGCCCCCGGCCAGAAAATGACTGTTGGAAAAATTTAAATTCACCTGGCGGTTCGGGCCGTAATCTAAGGCAAAGCTTGGTCCAAAGCCACCAATTAAGTAAGGCACAACATGAGCACTCGGGCTATTGGTCAACCGGATTTTCAAGGAAAGCCAGAGGGGAAACAACAGGGCGTGGGTCTGAACATCGGTAAATCCATTTGCCCCCCGGGTAGTCCGGCTGAGCGGTGCAACACCAGCAATCACACCGAAGGCACGCTGGGAAAATGGTTCCCGAAAATAGGAAAACAAAGCCGTGGCAAAATCGGGGTGAACAGCCATTTGCATGGTCCCATGTTGCTGGTAAAACAGATCCAAGCGGGAGGCTTTTTCCAATACACGGGCTGTAGGCGCACCGGGATGTTTCGGGTGCAGGGAGGCAGGCACCTGTTGAGCCCCACCAGCAACGGCAAAGGCCACCAACAGCCAAAGCGAAATAATGGATTTCATGAGCTCACCTCACATGTTGTATTTGCGCAATTTGTTGCGCAGGGTTCGAATGGTAAAGCCAAGGCGTTTGGCGGCCTGCGTTTTATTCCCTCCGGTTTCGATCAATGCCTGACGAATGATTTCCCGCTCGCAGGCTTCCAATTTTTCCCGGTAGCTTAATGCATCGGCATTGTGAAGAATGTCCATAAGCGAAGTTCGAGCCTGCCGTGGGGTCTGCAAATAGGCCGGCAAATCCCCTGGTTCAATAAATTCACCTTCACACATAATAATGGCATTTTCAATGGCATTCTCCAGTTCGCGCACATTCCCCGGCCAGTCGTAGGCCAGGAGCACCTTCCGTGCCGCCTCACTGATCCCACGCACCCGTGGGTTGTTTTTCTTGGCATACTTTTGAATAAAATGATCGGTGAGCGGACCGATGTCCTCCAACCGGTCTCGCAGAGGGGGAATAAAGATGGGGACGACATTCAACCGGTAATACAAATCTTCCCGGAAGCGACCTTCTTGCATCAATGCCTCCAGATCGGCATTGGTAGCAGCGATCAGGCGTACGTCCACCTCGATGCTGGTCACGCCCCCCACGCGAGAGAATCGCTGCTCCTGCAACACCCGCAGCAACTTGGCCTGAAGTGCCATGGACAACTCGCCAATCTCGTCCAAAAACAGGGTGCCCTCATGGGCCAGTTCGAATTTGCCCTTTTTCATCCGGTAGGCACCGGTAAAAGAGCCTTTTTCGTGACCGAAAAGCTCGCTTTCCAACAAATTTTCGGGAATAGAGGCACAATTAATCTCCACCAGGGGTTTGTCCCGCCGGGAACTTTGATAGTGAATGGCCCGCGCGATCAACTCCTTGCCCGTACCGCTTTCGCCCCGCAAAAGCACCGTCGCATCGGTATTAGCCACTTTTACGATTTTTTGAAACACTTCCTGCATTTTGCCGCTGAAACCAATGATGTTCTCGAAGCGATAGGTTTCAGCGATTTTAGATTTCAGATCGATGTTTTCGGAAATTAACCGTTGTTCGTCCAGAGCGCGCCGAATGATGATTAACAATTCGTCCAGATTGATCGGCTTGGTCAGATAATCGTAAATGCCCAACTTCATGGCATGGACCGCATTTTTCACCGAGCCGAAGGCGGTCATCATGATAATTTTCACATTGGCCTGCTCTTCCAGCAAAATCCTGGCCAGTTCCAGACCGTCCTGATCAGGCAGTAAATAGTCCAGCAAAACCACGTTAAAGGGACTGCCTCTCAGCTCCTGAAGGGCTTCTTTGGCCGAGCGGGCTTTGACCACTTCGTAAGTTTCGTCTTCCAGAATTTCAGCCAGACCGTTGAGGGTGTTAATGTCGTCCTCAACAATTAGAATGCGATCCTTCATGATCACGTCTTCACTTACCTGCACATAAACTCCTCTATTTTTCTTGCAAATTATTGCTTCAGGCTTGCCGAGTCAATGGGCAGTTCGATGAAAACGCGAGTACCTATCCCTTCTTCACTTTCCAGGTAAATGCGGCCCCGATGGCCTTCTACAATCTGGCGTGCAATAGCTAGTCCCAGGCCAGTTCCAGTGGGTTTGGTGGTGTAGTAAAATTCGAATACGTTTTCTAACTCGTCCGGAGGGATACCTCTGCCGGAATCCTCGAAAGTAATGCGTACCATGGGGATGGCTTTTTCGCTTTCCCTATCCAGAGCACTGATCCGGCTGGTCCGAATGACTAATTTACCCCCCTTCTCCATAGCCTGGAAAGCGTTGACCACAATGTTGTGAAACACCTGCTTCAACTGGTTGGTGTCGAACATGCCAACCAGCGGGGTCGAATAAAATTGGCGGCAGATCTGAATGTTTTCTTTTTTGGCTTTGCCTTCGTGAAGAAGAATGACCTCCTCCAGGGTTTGATGGATATCGCTTTTCACCAAGTTTAATTCCGGCGGCCGGGAGATGGCCATGAAGTTGGAAACCAGCTCATTCATTCGGGAGATTTCCGAAGCAATCACATTCAAGTACTTGAGTTTTCGGGATTCGGACACATCGCTGCGAAACATGATGCGCTTGAGGATTTGCATGTTGATGTTCATGGCGTTAAGCGGGTTGCGGATTTCGTGGCTGACCAGGGAAGCGAACCGGCTGAGGGCGGCCAGACGTTCCATGCGCTGCAGTTCCCGCTGGATGCGCAGTAGCGAGCCGGCCATAGCATTAAACTCTCCGGCCAGTTCGGCCAGCTCGTCCCGCGAATGGATGGAAATACGATGGGCCAGGTTACCGCGAGCAAATTCCCTTGCGCCGGCCACCAGCCGGGCAAGTGGGCGGGTAAAACGGCGCACGCCAAAGATACCCAGCACAATAGCAATCACAATGGTCAGGGCGACAAACAGGAGCACCCGGGCCTGCATCTGCCGGGCCAGGGTAAAGGCTTCCCGGCGCGTTTGCTGAATGACAATTCCCCAGCCCAAACGGGGTACCGGCACGTAGGCGGCGATGAAATCCTCTCCATCCATCCGATACTGGGTAATTCCTTCCTCCCCATTCCTCAACGCCTGAACAAACTGGTAATTGGAGTAATTGGCCCTTTCGAACACTTTCTCCTTGTCCAGATGAGCAATGACCACCCCTTCTGCACTGAGCAGATAGGCATTGCCGGTCTTTCCGATTTTAATGTTATCCACCAACTCCCAAATGCTTTTCAGGTCCACTTCTGCGGCCAGAATGCCCACCACCTGATTGAATTTGAGAATGGGTTCCGCCACCAATAACACAGGGAAACGGGCATGGGTAAAATACACTTCGGAAACGTATTGCTCCCCTTCCATGGCTCGACGGAAGAAAGGGGTTTGTGCTAAATTGAGCATCTCCTCCCCAAAGCTGGTGGTCACCACCACAAAGCCGGCCTCGTCCAGAATAAAAATTTTGCGGAAGAAGGGATTCTCTTCTTTGATCCGATTAACCAGGCTGCTTTGTGCAAAGCGTTCCATCTGCGAAATATCCCGGGTGAGGGCGGCGGTATGCAATACCGTCAGCGGCCCTTCCAGAAACAAGTAAATTTCGTTGGCAGCACGCCGGGCGGTCTCCAGATTGCGCTGGTGAATGTAGGTTTGCAGGGTGGCCTGGGTCAGGGAAATGAGGATAATGCTTACCAGAATGAGCGGCAGGGCGCCTAAGGCAACATAGGTGAGAACCATCTGGGTTGCAATACGGCGGACAAAGAAGCGATTAAAAAAACGCCGGAATGCCCGCCACCGAGCCTTAAGACGCAATTGCATGGCCAATACCGCTTTTTTGCTTAAAACTAAAAATTGTATTTTTGCAGTTCCTTGGGCACATACCAGTTTTCAATAGGATTCAATCGATAAAAGAAGTGACCATCCTGCTTGAAGACTGAACGCACGTTGTGAAATCGGCTACTCAGTACCACAATGATTCGCTGGTCGAAGAAGAGAAAAATTGCCGGTCGATCTCGTTTAATGTAAAACTGAAAGCGATGGAAGAGCTCTTCCCGCAGCTCGGGCCGCTGGTACACAGCATTAAACAGCCTGTCCAGACGAGAATTGGTGTAATTGGGGTTACTTAAATCCCCTTTCAGCACATCAAAGTAAAACTGTTCCGCCGCTTCCAGAGGGTAATTGGGGTCGTAACTGTAAGTCAAAATCATGGCCTGAAAGTCGTTGTTTTGCACATGATCCAGTTTTTCGCCCTCTGGGATAGGTACCGGCTGCACGTTTATGTTCAACTCGCCCAGATATATTTTAACCAGGCGGGCAATGCTTTCCTCCAGGGTGGAGAACTGAGAAAAATAGAGCTTAAAGGAAAACGGGCGGCCGTTTTTCACCAGGACCCCTTTCTGGGAATCTATGTGCCAGCCAGCCTGGGTTAACAAATCCAGTGCACGGGAAGGGTTGTAACTACCCCGAAACAAAGGTCGATAGTACACCGGATCTCCCTCAGCAAACAAGGTGTTGGCCAGCTTCTGGCCGGTGCCTTTGAACCGCTCCACCAACCCCTCGCGGTTAATGGCCAACTGGATGGCTTCCCTTACCCCCCTCTGCTGAAAAGGGAAACCACGAAGGTTGAGCAGGATAAAGAACAATTTCTTCTCCGGGCGGGGAATGGTAAAGACCAGAATCTTTTTCCCCATCAACTGATGTAATTGTTCGGCCAGTCGGCGGTCCTGCAACTCCAGGTAATCCAGTTCTCCATTGACCAACGCATCCACCATGGCTTGTTCACTGTCGTAGAGCCGAACCTGGATGTTGTTGATGAACGGGCGGCCAGCAAAATAATGACGGTGAAATTTCAACTGGATGCGTTCCGGGCTAATGGATTCTACGGCAAAAGGACCCAGACCCATAGGAGTTTTCTCTTCGAACACCTCCATGCCCCGGGTCATGGCTTCCCGGTAATAACGGGAGGAGAGGATAGCCACATCGTTAAATTCTTCAAAAAAACGTGGATTGGGCCGGTCGAGGACAAACCGAACCTCCAAGTCCCCATCCAGATCGATCTGCTGAATGGATTGAAAATTTAAACGCCGGTTGAGCACATAGCCGCCGAAACGCTTCAAAAATTCGAAAGTGAATTTGACGTCCTGGTTGCGCAGATCCGTACCATCCTGAAAGATCACATTCCGCCGCAACACAATCCGCCATACACGGTCCGATTGCCCCGCATCCCGAACGTAGCGATCGATCAGAGGGGGTGGACTGGCCATCTTACCCGGCTTCTGCAACAATCCGGTGCCAAATACAAAGTGAATGAGTTGTTTTTGGTCGGTCGAGTACACCTGGTACGGCACCAGTTTCAGAGGACGGTTGCGCACCATCCCCATAATTAACTGATCGCCATAGGACTCCGTTACCGAGGGCGGCCATTGAGGGTAAAGCAGAGAGACCAGAGCGAAGCCAACGGCCGCAATCAGCAAATTTATGTTACGCAAACGCCAGTCCTCGTTTCACCCTTGGTACATCATCCCAAAAGCCCCCATCAGCATGCGAGGCACCATAAAGTTTAAGCAAAAGTTGACCATCTTACCAACGGCCACCAAATATTTTTGTCGGGCGCCGTTCCAGCAGCGTGCCAACCGCCAGGTGACAAACTAGTACAAATGCAGAATTTTTAAGACAGTTCGGTGAGAGTTGCATTTGCAAAATTGAAGATTTTCTATTAACTTTGTTGGCTGTGCACCAATAAACGGAAAGCGAGGTAACATGGAAGAGAAGACTCAGCAACTGCACTTAAAACAGATCGATGGCGAGCCGGTTTTCCGCATCCACCTCTTCGAAAATCAGGAGATGGTGGATTTTAAATTGGGCGAGCAATTTACCGTGGAAGATGCCGACGGAAATCCGCTGATTAAAAACATTAAATCCAACCTGCGCTGGCGGGTGAAAATTAAATCCGCCAATCCTGGCAAGGTCCATTATTACCTGGTTCTCTACGAAACCTTCGATGCCAAGCGGGCCGAAGAACGCCTGGCCGTTGCCCGGAAAATTGCTCCGGAAGCCAGAATCCTGACCCTGGGCGGAGAGATCTTTCTGAACAATAAAAAAATTAATAGCAACACCAAATACACCATTGTGGTGGGCGAGTATTCCAGCGAACTGGCGGCCAAGCGACATATCAAGCGTTTCCGGCCCGAATTTTCCCCCCGGGTCGAAAAGGCCATTGCCCAACCAGGCACCGGCGAAATTGAAATTTTTGATGCCGAATACGAAAATTCGGCCGAAACCGCCAACGCTGTGCGCATCGTGCCCAAAGATTTCAATGCCAAAATCAAGCTGTACAACATTCGGGGTGTGGATGAAATTCTGCAAAAGGAATACTACAAAGATCATGTGTACAACGGCACCATCGAGTTTCGCATCGATCCCCAGGGACGCCTGATGGCCATTAGCGAACTGCCATTGGAATCCTATCTGAAGCGGGTTGTGTATTCAGAAATCGGTACCGAATTGCCGTTGGAATTCAGCAAGAGCCTGGCCATTGTGTGCCGGAGCGAGGTAATGGCGCGCATCGGCCACAAGCACCTTGGCGCACCCTACGACATGTGCAATTGGGGCCATTGCCTGCGCTACTACGGCGACGATTTTGAAGACAAAAACATTGAAGCAGCCATCGAACAGACCCGGGGCCAGGTGATTGTGGCCCGTGGCCTGATTGTGGATACCTATTTTAATCTGATTTGCGGAGGCCACACCGAGGACGCCTCCGGGGTGTGGGAAATTGACGAGGCGCCCTTTTTCCACGGAAAATACGACTGGACGGAAACACCCAAGGAGTTTGCCAATCTTCAGGACGAGGACACAGTGCGGCGTTGGATTCATGCCCGGCCGGAGGCCTGGTGCAATTTAAAGGGCCGTCAGGTTCCAGACTCCCTGGAGAAAGCCAAACAGTATTTCCGCTGGGAAGTCAACTACAGCCGCCGCGAGCTGGAAGAAATCATCCGCAAAAAAACCGGAGAGGACCTGGGCGACCTGTTCGATGTGGTGCCCATCCAGCGGGGGGCTTCCGGTCGATTGAAAGAGGTGGAGTTAATGGGTAGCCTGAAAAACTACCGGCTGCGCGGCGAACTCTCCATCCGCGAGGCACTGGCCTACGACTACCTGCCCAGCTCTTGCTTTTACGTGGAAAAAGAGATGGACGAAACCGGCACCCCCTACCTGTTTACCTTTGTCGGTGCCGGTCAGGGGCACGGCGTGGGCATGTGCAAAACCGGTGGTGCGGTGATGGCCATGGAGGGGCACACTTGCGAACAGATCCTAAACCATTATTTTGAGGACTGTAATTTGGAATCGATTTACAAAATGGGACAGTAAAAAAATTCACTTCAGCCCCAGCACGCTTTGGCCGATGGCTGAATAAAGGAGCGGAGAAACACGCGATGGTAGAAGAGATTACCAAAAACCTGGATCAAACCGAGCAAATACTGGAAAACTTACGGGGGTTTCTTTGAAATCCCCCGCCTAGAATCCGAAATTGCCGAGCTGGAGAAAAAATCCGCCGATCCAACCCTCTGGGAGAATCCCGAACAGGCCCAGCGAATCCTTAAATCGTTGAATGACAAAAAAGAAAAGTTGCAAAGCTGGCGGGAGGCCTGGCAGCAGGTCCAGGATGCCAGACTGATGCTGGAACTGGCCCAAGAAGCGGAAGACGCCGAAGAGCTCAAAAACCTGCTTTCGGAAAGCCAGCGGTTGCTCAATCGGGCCAGGGAACTGGAATTGCAGGGGTTGCTTTCCCGCCCGGAGGACCGTAAAAATGCCATTCTGACCATTCATCCCGGTGCGGGTGGAACCGAAAGCCAGGACTGGGCGCAGATGCTAATGCGCATGTATTTGCGCTGGGCGGAACGAAAAGGATACAAAGCAGAAATCATGGACCTGCTTCCCGGGGAGGAAGCCGGGATTAAAAGCGTCACCATCGAAATCTCCGGTCCCTACGCCTACGGATTTCTGAAAGCGGAAACCGGTGTTCATCGGCTGGTGCGCATCTCTCCTTTCGACGCCAGTGGAAGGCGCCATACCTCATTTGCCTCGGTCTTCGTGCTGCCCGAAATCGATGAGGAGATTGAAATTGAAATCAATCCAAACGATCTGCGCATCGACACGTTTCGGGCCAGCGGTGCCGGTGGACAGCACGTGAACCGAACCGATTCGGCGGTAAGAATCACCCATATCCCAACAGGAATCGTGGTCACCTGCCAGAGCGAACGCTCCCAGCACAAAAACAAAGCCAATGCCATGAAAATCCTGAAGGCGCGCCTCTATCAGCGCAGGCTGGAAGAAAAACAAAAGGAGCGCCAAAAGATCGAGGAAAGTAAAAGCGAGATTGCCTGGGGTAATCAGATTCGCTCCTACGTGTTTCATCCTTACAACCTGGTGAAAGATCACCGCACCGGTCACGAAACCGGGGATATTCAGAGGGTGATGGACGGAGAAATTGACGATTTTATTTATGCTTACTTGTTGAATCCACCCGAGCAGGTGCGCCGGGAAGAAGAAAAAACTTAATTCAGAGAAGGTGCTATTCATGACCCAGTTTTTGAATTCGAGAGCCGTTTATGCTTTGCGAGCCATGATTTTCATCGCCTGGAAGTGTGAGGAACGAGACTTCATTCCGGTTCGCGAAATAGCCAAAGCTCTTGATCTTTCTTTTTCTTTTTTGGCCAAAATCATCGGCCAACTGGTAGAACAGGGTCTGCTGGTCTCGCACCGCGGGCCGGCCGGCGGCGTGGGGCTGGCTCGCCCGGCCGATCAAATTAACCTGGCCGAAATTCTGTGGGCTGTGGAAGGCGAAGACTATCTGGAAGGTTGCCTTCTTCAACTCCCGGGATGTGAAGAAGCAACCCCCTGCCCCATTCACGACCAGTGGAGTAAAATCCGAGAGCAGATTAAGCAGGTGTTTGTAAATACCAGCCTTAAGGAGCTGGCTACCAAGGTCCAAAAAGAAGGCCTTCGCTTAGCCGATCTTCCCTTCGAAAAGTATTGAATGTCTTTCCTGCCAGCAGAAGTCTGCCAGGCAGAGGGGTAGCAGCGTTGTTCTGGCCGTTGTTTTCTGCCGGTCCTGCATAGTTTCCCGGCAGATGCCATTCCGTCGGGTAAAACCACCCTGTTTTCCTTGAACGACCAGAGGCTGTTTTTTCGAGAAGGAAACGCTTCAATTCAGTCGCATGCCTTTCCCGGCCCAGAGAAACAATGTAATTTACCTTATAGAAAATCACTGCTCGCTCAGTAATTTTAAATTTGTTTTGCGCTGAAGAAATTAACTGGGAGACCCTGATGCGACAGACGGTAGCGACTTTCCTGTTCATCCTGTGTTTTCTTGGGGTGAGGCAATCCCGGGCCGGGGAAACCACCCTTGCGGACAGCATCCAGTTTCTCATTCAGCAGGCACAGTTCAGTGAGGCCACCCGCCTTGCGGAACAGGCGCTTAAAGAGCATCCCGAGGAAGCCCGGTTGTTTTACCTGGCCGGGACGGCCTGGCAGGGGCTGTTCAATCCGCTGAAAGCGCTCACATATTTTCAGGGGGCGGAACGCCTGGCGCCTTACAACCCAACTTATCTGTTTGCCCTGGCTCGGATTTACTACCAGCTTTCTCGTTATCAGGACGCCGAACGGCTGTTCAAAAGAATTCTGGCCAATCAGCCGGATCACCAAGCGGCCCGCCTGTGGCTAGCGGACTGCCAGTTCAGTCAACAGCAGTACGGGGCCGCTTTACAAATTTACAGGGCCATCGTCCAGCGGGACAGTTTAAACCTGTTTGTCCTGCAACGAACGGCCACCTGTCTTCAAAGACTTGGAAACGCATCCGAGGCACTGGCTTTTTGGCAAAAGCTGATTGAGTTGGACCCGGGAAACATCCCCTCAGCCCAGGCTCTGGCCAAATTTTACCTGAGCAAAAATCAGCTAGACAGTGCCCGGGCCATTCTGACTACCGCCCTTTCCTACAATCCCCATTCCAGTTCCCTTCTCAAACTACGGGCCAGGGTCGCCTACCGTGCTGGGAATTACCGCCAGGCAGCCAGTGTGTACCGGCAATTGCTTGCTCAGGGGGATAGTTCCAGTTTTGTGCTTCGCCGTCTGGGAAGTTGCCTGCTTTATGTGGATTCCCTACAAGCAGCCGAAACGTTTCTGATGAAAGCGACAGCGCGGGACAGTACCGACGCGTTAAGCTGGTTTTACTTGGGGTTGTTGTACAACGAACAGGAATCGTATGCGAAAAGTGCTCGTGCTCTGGAAAGAGCCATCCAGTTAAGCCGGCCCGATTTTTTGGCCGATGCCTTCGCACAACTGGCCACCGCCTACCAGGCTCTGGGCAAACACAGCCAGGCCATACAAGCCTTTAAACAGGCCCTGAAACTGGATTCAACCCAGACTGCCCTGTGGTTTTATTTGGCCTCGACTTACGATGCCTATTATGCGGACCGGCGCGTCCCGCTGTTCTACTACCGAAAATTTCTGGAAGTAGCCGGCAATAGTGCCGATCCCGCACTCAACGAGTATGCACGCTTCCGAATTGAAAAGCTGGTGGAGGAAATCCACTTTCACCAACACGGCCAGACCAGCACCGTTAATCGGCAAAACCAAATCGACCAGGGCGGTTAATCTCGGCGACTGCCGGGCGGGGAAATCGGTTCAGCGCCCTACGTGTCCAGCGGCGCACTCCCGATCAGTCCACCAGCATCGGAATCTTAATGCCGTGCTTGCGGGCAAAGGCAATGGCTTCCTCGTAACCGGCGTCTGCATGGCGGGCAATACCGATGCCCGGATCGTTGGTCAGCACCCGCTCGATGCGCACCGCCGTTTCCGGAGAACCGTCGGCGACCATCACCTGACCGGAATGCTGGGAATAGCCGATGCCCACCCCACCTCCATGGTGCATGGAAACCCAGGAAGCACCGGAAGCCACGTTGAGCATCCCGTTCAGCAGCGGCCAGTCCGCAATGGCGTCGCTGCCGTCCTTCATGGCCTCGGTTTCCCGATTGGGCGAGGCAACCGAACCGGTGTCCAGATGATCGCGCCCGATCACAATGGGGGCCTTAATTTCGCCCTTCGCCACCAGATCGTTGATGGCCAACCCAAAGCGGGCCCGCTCCCCGTAGCCCAACCAGCAAATCCTGGCTGGCAGCCCTTGAAACTTGACCCGCTTCTGCGCCATATCGATCCAGCGCACCAGGGGCTTGTTTTCCGGAAACAACTCTTTTACCAGTTCATCGGTGCGGTAAATGTCCTCGGGATCCCCAGAAAGGGCCACCCAGCGAAAGGGCCCGCGACCTTCGCAAAACAGCGGCCGGATGTAAGCGGGCACAAATCCCGGATACGCAAACGCCTCTTTGAACCCGGCCTTTTCCGCCTGCCCGCGCAGGTTATTGCCATAATCGAAGGCCACCGCCCCGCGTTTTTTCATCTCTACAATGGCCTCGCAATGACGTCTCATGGACTGAAAGGCCAGTGCAATGTAGCGTTCCGGATCGGACTTGCGCAGGGCCAGGGCTTCCTGATAGGGCAGTCCGGCCGGCACGTAGCCGTTCAATTCGTCATGGGCGGAGGTCTGATCGGTTACCACATCCGGGATGATGCCCCGGCGAACAAATTCAGGAAACACATCGGCTGCATTGCCCAGAAGCCCGATGGAGAGGGG
>RFHE01000178.1 GCA_003696445.1 Calditrichota bacterium
GTCAAATACATGATGGATGTGCCGCTGGCCGATGCGACAGGGGCCATCCTGATTTCCAAGCGCATGTTCGACAGGCTGCCGCCGGCCTATCAGAAGATTCTGCTGGAAAAGGGTCAGGAACACATGCGCCGATTGGTACAACTGAGCCGGCGGGATAACCAAGAGGCCATCGAGCTGATGAAAAAAAACGGCATTCAGGTTGTTCACGTCCCTGAAGAAAACATGCTGCCCTTTCAGGAAGCCGGGCGTAAGGCCCGGCTGAGCCTGGTTGGCAAACTTTACAGCCGAGAGCTGCTGGAGCGGGTTGAGTCCGCGCTGGCCGATTTCCGGGCCGGCAAGGTCACATCCCCATCGCCTGCAGGCAGCACCAAACCCTGAATTTTAATTTCACATCGGTAACAACAAATGCACAGGCTGCGTAGCACGCTGGTTTTTGTGGACCGCTGGCTCAATCGGCTGGAAATGGGGCTCATTATTCTGCTACTGGCGGTAATGGTCAATCTAGCCTTCCTGCAGGTAGTGCTACGCAATCTATTCTCCACAGGAATCCTGTGGGCGGATATTTTTCTCCGCCACCTGGTGTTGTGGATGGGTTTTTTGGGTGCGGCTATCGCCACCCGTTCGGACCGCCACATCAAAATGGATGTGCTGAACCGCCTCTTTCCCCCACGTCTTCAACCGCTGGTTCACCTGGTCACCCACCTGCTGTCCATGGTCGTCTGTGGCGTGCTGGCCCGGGCCGGCTATACGTTTTTGCGTTTCGAAATCGAGGACAAAACCATCCTTTTTGGCAACGTACCGGCCTGGATTTTTCAATCCATTATTCCCCTGGGTTTTGCTCTGATCAGCTTTCGCTTTTTGCTGAAAGCGCTGGACGATGTTTTTATTCTGGTGGGCATTCCCCCGGTACAACCGCAGCCGCCCATTGCTCCGGGCGAAAATAGGGCGGAGGAGCCGGCTCCATGAACTCGCTTCTGCTGGCTGGCTTGCTGCTTCTGGCAGCGTTGTTAGGCACGCCTCTGTTTGTCATCATCAGCAGCATTGCCCTGCTGGCCTTCCACTACGCCGGCATCGACCTCTCGGCGGTCATCGTGGAACTGTATCGGATGGCCAGCTCACCCATTTTAATCGCCATCCCGCTGTTCACTTTTGCCGGTTACCTGCTGGCGGAAAGCCAGAGTCCCCGGCGCCTGGTGAATGTATCCCGGGCGCTGTTCGGGTGGCTCCCCGGCGGAACGGCCATTGTTACCGTGGTGTCCTGTGCCATTTTTACCGCCTTTACGGGGGCCTCTGGTGTAACTATTGTAGCGCTGGGTGGACTGCTCTTCCCCATGCTGATTCGGGAAAAGTATCCGGAAAAATTTTCCTTGGGCATGCTGACCGTAGCCGGTAGCCTGGGACTACTGCTGCCACCCAGCCTGCCCATCATTCTCTACGGACTGGTTAGCGAGGTGAGCATCGACCGGCTTTTTTTGGCCGGTATCGTTCCCACGCTTGTTATGATCGCTCTTCTCAGCGCTTACAACATTCATTACGTAAAGGACCTGCATCTGCCTACCACACCCTTTCGTTGGAAAGAGGCTCTGGCCGCCCTGTGGGAGGCACGTTGGGAGCTGCCCCTGCCTTTTATTATTCTCATCGGCATCTACGGCGGCTTTTTCACCGTAACCGAAGCGGCAGCGGTGACCGCTTTTTACGTGCTGGTAGTGGAAGTTTTTGTTCAGCGGGAAATTCATCCCATTCGAGAACTGCCCCGGGTGATGAGGGAGAGCATGGTGCTGGTGGGCGGCATCCTGGTAATTTTGGGCGCCGCCCTAGGTATGGCAAACTACATGATAGATGCCGAAATTCCCATGCGGATTCTGGCCGTCATGCAGAAGTACATTACCAGCAAACTCATGTTCTTGCTCATGCTCAATGTGTTCCTCCTGGTGGTGGGTGCCCTTCTGGACATATTCTCCGCTATCATGGTGGTTGTGCCACTAATTAAGCCCATTGCAGAAAGTTTTGGTGTGGATCCCATCCATCTGGGGATTATTTTTCTCACCAACCTGGAAATCGGTTACGCCACCCCGCCGGTCGGGATCAATCTGTTTATCGCCAGTTTTCGATTTAAGCGGCCGATTCTCAAGCTCTACACCGCCGCTCTTCCCTTTTTGCTGGTGTTGCTGGTGGCTCTGTTGTTAATTACCTACATTCCGGATTTGAGCCTGGCCCTGGTACAGTGGTTCAATCCGGCTCGGTAAAGACTCAAAAAAACCGGCATTGGGAGACGGCGCCGAGGCCGGACAACTCCTGCCGGTGGGAGGCAGCCGTTGAAGAACCCGGAAAAAGACGTTTTTATCCGTAAAGGCGGGCCGCCGGATTTACCTCAACTGTACCGGCTGATCAAAGCCCTGGCCGAGTACGAAAAGATGAGTCACCAGGTTCGGGCTCGCCTGGCCGATCTAAAGAGGTTCGGCTCGGGCAGCCGGCCTTTTTTTCATTTTTTTCTCGCTGAGCACAGTGGTCAAGCGGTGGGGTTTGCGCTGTACTTTTTCACCTTCTCGACTTTCGAGGGCCAACCCACCCTGTTTCTGGAAGATTTGTTTGTTCTGGAACACTGGCGCGGCCAGGGTATTGGGCGCACTCTGATGTCCCGGCTGGCCGAAGAAGCCCTGGGGGCGGGGTGTGCCCGGATGGAATGGATGGTTTTGAATTGGAACCACCCGGCTCAGGCGTTTTTCCAATCCCTGGGCGCCAAGCCTGTACCCGAATGGACGTTGTTCAGACTAGAACAGCAGGAAATAGCCCGTTTAACCCGAAAGCCACTGAATTCGGAAAAATCGTAACGGAATTTCTGAATAGGGACCCAATGGAACAGCCGATGCGCGATTCGTTTCTCCTCCAGCTTCGAGAACAGCTGGTTCAGGTGTTCAATACAGATCAATTTCACCTTATACCACTCCGGGGTGGGGCTTCCAGCCGGCGGTACGTTTTGATCGAGCTGACGCATGCCGGATATTTTCCTAACAATCAAGTGGTGTTGATGTGGGTTCCACCTGAAGAGCGAGAGCTGATCGATCAGTACATGCACATTGGGTTTTACCTGCAGCGGCATGGAATCCCCATCCCCCGTATTTACGAGATTAACCGGCAGCAGGGCTGGGCTTTTCTGGAGTACGTGGAAGTGCCAACGCTGGATATTTACCTACATCAGGCACCGGAGCAACTGGAAGCCGTGGTTTGTAGAGCCCTGGAGTTCCTCATGGAGATGCAAAAACGCTGCCGGCCGGAACCGGCCAACCCTGCATTCCAGCGCTTCTTCGATCGGGAAAAGTACCTGTTCGAATTTCAGTTCCATGTTCGGCAAAAATTGTTACACGAGTTCTTCAAAATTTCACTCACCGAAAGGGAAGCAGACGCCTTCACCAGGCTCTCCGAGACCATCAGCGAAAGCCTCCATTGCACCAAACCGTTTTTTGTGCACCGGGATTTCCAGAGTAGCAACCTATTTTATTGCCCGGATGTAACCCTGGGGTTTAAGGTTATCGACTTTCAGGATGCACGGGCTGGGTTACCCCTTTACGATGTGGTGTCTTTACTGTGGGACAGTTACCTGCCCATTCCAAAAACTTTGCGGGAAAAGCTCCTTTCCAGATATAGGGACTTTTTCCAAGCCCACTTTTTCTCAATCTCTGAGGCCGATTGGCAGCAGCAGGTCGATTACCTGGTTATTCAGCGCAAATTGCACGATGCCGGGGCGTTTGCCCGCAATTACCTGCGCTGGCAAAACACCCGCTACCTCCAGTACATTGCGCCGGCACTGGCCATGGCCGCCGAGGTCATGGCGTCATATCCTCAGTTTGCACCTATACAAGTGCTGTTCTCGCAATTAAGTCAAGCCGAGAGGATCAACCCATGTTGAAAGCCATTTTCATTGAGCCGGTGGACGTGCTGTACGCAGAGGATTACCTCCAGTTAAAATACTACGAGATTCTGTTGCAGTATCTACGCAAGCAGGACAGCAGTTGGACTTTTGATCGTCTGATGAGTCGCAGGGAGGAATTGCTGGAATCCATGCGGGTCAGCCAACCCCATCTGGCCCTTGCCGAGGCGCTGCTTTCCTCCCGGCAAAGTGCCCGTTACCGGGAGCATGTTGCCTACTTCAGGCGCCGTTACGGACTGCGCTACATCACCATGATTCCAGGCATGTACGATGTACTCAAGGGGTTGCGCAGGCATTTTAAACTGGTTGTCCTGAGCAATCAGGATCGCGTAGAGCGATACCTTCGCCGGTTCAACATGCATCTTTATTTTCGCGAGGTGGTGACGCCGGCAAAAGCGGGAGCCGCCAAACCGGGCCTGGAAATTTTTCGCCAGGCCCTGAAACTGTGCCGGGCGCAACCGGCCGAGGCACTCATGATCGGGAGCCGGGTGGACCTGGACATATTGCCGGCCCGCAAGCTCGGCCTTTACGCCATCCTAGCCCACTTTCCGCCGGAGGAAAAGCAGATCCTGCCTCAGAATTTAAATGAACGGTCTTTTTTTGCCAGCCTTACGCGTATTCCAGAATGGCCCAAGAAACCCCGGCGCCGGGGGGAAGTGCCCCATGCAGTGGCTCGAACACCAGCGGAGGTCATGGCATTTGTCAAACAATGGGAATTGCCAACCGAACTGAGCGAAGAGGAACAACAAAAGCCGGTAGAGTCAGCTAAAGAGGAAGGTGAACCTGCACCGATGCCTACCACCCTGGCTGATGTGCTCAGGGAATTACTTCGACCCTATTTGCCACCCTTTCCAGGAAGCTGAAAGCGCAGCATCTCATCCTGCCTACATCTTGCGAAGTTTGCGGCGAATCTCCTGTAACATCCGTGCGGCCCCCCTGTCGTCCGGGCTAACCGCAACCAGTTGTTCGTAATAAGTCTCCGCCTGCCCCCATCGCCCCAGGCTGTAGTAAATACGACCCACTACCTTCAGGGCCTCCTTGTCCCTGGGATTGCGATCCAGCCGGCGTTGATATTCGTTTAAAACCAGTTCAAGCACATTCACGTAGCGGTACGCTTCGCCCAACCTGGGGTTGTTCACCCAGTAGTCCGGCGCGTAAATGGCTACTTTTTTGTATTCGCTGAGTGCCAAAGGGTATTTCCCTTCACGTTCGTACAGTTTGGCCAACCGCATATGGGCCTGGGGCAAATCCTCGCGAATCTGAATGGCCTTCAAATAGTATATCTTGGCACTGTCCGGTTTGTGCAGATGTTCATAGGTGAGTCCCAGATTGTAAGCGGCCTGATAGAAATGAGGATCGTTTTCCAGGGCCCGTTTGTAATTCTCCGCCATCAAGCGCAGTGTTTTCGTCGAATCGACCCCCTGGGCCTCCTTACGCAACTGTTGGAGGTCCACACCCTGGCCCCCGTTGGGTGCAGTTAACCCCTTCAGCTCGGGAGCAATTTCCAGCAACGACCAAAATGCGCTGACAATCTCGGCCAGGGCCCCTTGTCGATAATAAGCATTACCTAGATTAAAATAGGCCCGAGAGAATCTCGGTTGAATTTCTACCGCTTTTTTAAATTCAATAATGGCTTCCTCGTACAGGTTAAGTGCGTAGTAGGCTTCTCCAAGGGCATTGTGTGCCTGATAATAATCTGGATTGAGTTTCACAGCTTTTTTCAAAGTTGTGATGGCCTTCTGGTAGCGGCCCAGGCGAATCAGCGTGAGCCCTTTCTGGTAGTAGGCCGGAGGGTAGCTGGAATTCAACGCAATAGCCTTGTCAAAATAATTAACGGCTTTCTTCAGAGAATCCATCCGCACGTAAACCAGCCCCAAATAGTAATATGAACGATCATGTTCCGGTTCAATTTGTAAGACCCGTTCAAATTCTTCGATGGCCAGAGGGTATTGGCGCTTGATGTAGTGGATAATGCCTTTACCGTAATGGGCCTTGTAAAAACCGGGATTTCGCTCAATAACCCGCTGGAATTGCTGAAGAGCCTTATCGTACAGATCGAAATTGTAATAGATAACCCCCAGGTTGTACTGAGCTTCCCAGTAATCCGGGTCTTCTTGAATGGCCCGGAGGAAGTAGCCTGCAATCACCTCCATGGGGGCACCTTTGGCGATCTCCACGTAGGCCTTACAGTAGTTTTCGAAAGCGGCCATAGAAGTGGTCGGGCGTTTTTCGAGGAAGCGGAGTTCTTTCTGGCTCAACGGCACGTCCATCACCTGCATGGCCTGGCGAACACCTTGAGCCACTAGGGAGAAAATCTCCGGCAATGGGCCCGTATAGGTCTCTTCTAAAATAGGCGTCCCGGTGTACGTACTGTACACGCGAAACATTAAACTCAACTGGTTCCCACTCACCCGGTAACCTCCAGCAAATAGAACCTCGATGCCGCTGAATTTTCCGATCGAGAATGCCTGACGGGCGGTCAATTGTTCTGAGGGCACAATGCCAAGCTGATCCAGCAGGCGGTCCAGGGTTTCTTTCTCGTAAATCTGGAGTGCGTGAATCTCACCCAGATCGCTATAAAGTAACTCTTCGATGCCCCGGCCCACCCAATCGTAAGCAGGATCCCCCTGGTTCTGGAAAACCAGAATCCCCACCATTCGTTGTGCCTGCCCATAAACACTGCTCGCAACGCTGCTGAACAACAGCGCAAATATCATCGCCAACCATGAGAAATACAGGGAATATTTCATATTTGACCGACTGTTATGTGGTTCACCGGTTGCCTGTAATACAATGGAAGATGCCTCATTCACTCAGTTGCGGCGTTGATTGTTGCCATGGAATGCTCTTTTTAAAATTTAATTTCCTCTTCCCTTCTCCTGCTGGAAAGCATTCCCAGCCCCCCACGGATTCATTAATCTCCATAGAGGATTTTATGAAACAAGGCCCTGTAATTCAAGCAAGTCTTTCAGAATTTTTTATTCGCGATAAGTTTTCTCTCCGGGGTTGGCGCCGGAGTGCGGCTCAGTGCTACAAAAAAGCACTTTGGGTATGGACAAAAAATAACCAGACCAGTATATTGATGCCCATGAAGTTGGGAAGCCTTGATAGGCAGGTGCAAGGGAACGGCACGAATTGCATCTCTGGAGGTACTGGTTTTCCGATGGAACAAGAAAGCATGAAGAAAAGGCTCAGTGAACTAGAGCTCCGCCTGGCCGAATTAGAGAGCATCAACAACATCCTCAAGGAGCAGTTGAAAGAACTTTCCATCCTGTACCGCTTTATCCAGGATGTAAGCTACACGCTTGAGTCCGGACAGCTGGTGAAATCTCTAAAATCTATTCTCCAGACCCATTTTATGGTGACGGAGTTTTCCATTGTTCTCTACGATTCCAAAACCGGGCTTTTGCACATCGAGCATGCGGTGGGGTTGTCCAAGCAAAAATTGAAGGAGGTGTTTTATCGGCCTTCAGAAGGCCTGGTGGGTAGAGTATTCCAGACTAAAAAGCCTATTTATCTACCTAATGCCCAACGGGTTAAAGGCTACCGTTACTATTTTCAGGCACAGGCCAGAGGTAGCATTCTGATTTTGCCGCTCACTCTGGCCGACGGCCATACACTGGGGGTACTGAAACTGCGCAATCCGCTCATCGATGCTTTCTCGGAGACCGATCAGCAGCTTCTGGGACTGTTGAGCCGCCATTTAGCGGTGGCACTTTACAACTGCCGGCTGGTAAAGCGCTTGGACAAGGACAGTTTGCTGGATGGGGACACTGAACTGCCCAACGAACGCATGTTTTTAAATCTTTTCCACCGAGAAATGGGCCGGGCTCAGCGTTTTCACCATCCCTTGTCGCTGGTGTCGGTGCGCTTTCAATTAACCCATCTACGTAACGGAAAAAATGGGCGTCGCATTCCGTTAAAACCGGTACGCCAGATCGCCGAGATCATTCAGCAGCCGTTGCGCAGCATCGATGTGTGTGCCCGCCTGCGTGCCGACTGCTTTGTGGCCCTGTTGCCGGAAACCAATCTGATCGGCCGAAGCCGGGTGGAGCAGAAACTGAGCGCCGCCCTGGAGGCACTCTACAATCGATATTTGGACGAAGGTTACGACTGGGAATTGACCTTTTCCGTGCAGGGAGTCACCTTTCCTGATGAGGGAATCGAACCCTCCCTGCTGCTGGAGCGCATGCTTGCCTCTCCGTCGAAAAATCGCTCCGCTACCAGCGTTTAAGCCCTCCTCTACCTCTTTGCTGGAACAGCAGACATCCCCAAGCCAGGGAACCAAAGGCCTTGTTTTCAATTGCCGAGGTCCCTGCAACAGCGCTTTTCGGAAAGCAGCCTCCATTTTGCAGGACGTTCCAAATTTATTTTCGGTTCAGAATCCAGGTTCAAATCGCCTAAATTTAACGTTTTCAATTTTCGCGGACGAGGTAGGCATGGGTTTTCCGGCCGGGAAGGGGAAAAAATCGGCAAATGCCTGCCGCAGGGCAACACAATTAGCTTGATTGCGGTGGTGGGCAGGGGTAATTAAAGAGCAAAACGAAACAAGGTTACAAATTCACACCAAAAGCAGGAGCTGAGCGATGAAGTACGATGTGAAGGATTTAAATCTGGCCGAACAGGGCCGCAAGCGTATTGAATGGGCCGACAACGAGATGCCGGTGTTGCGGGAAATCCGCCGGCGATTTGAGCAAGAAAAACCGCTGGCTGGCAAACGGATGGCGGCCTGCCTTCATATCACCGCCGAAACGGCCAATCTGGCCCGCACGCTGAAGGCCGGTGGTGCCGAGCTGGTGCTGTGCGCTTCCAATCCCTTGAGCACCCAGGACGATGTGGCCGCAGCCCTGGTCAAACACTATCAGATCTCGGTTTTTGCCATTAAAGGTGAAGATAAGGAAACCTACTATAAACATATTCACGAATGTTTGCGCTTTGATCCGGTCATCACCATGGACGACGGAGCCGATCTGGTTTCCACCCTGCACAGCGATTACCCTGACAAGTGCGATCGGATTTATGCCTCCATGGAGGAAACCACCACCGGGGTGATTCGCTTGCGTGCCATGCACAAGGATGGGAAACTGCGCTTGCCGGTATTTGCCGTAAACGACGCCCTCACCAAGTACTTGTTCGACAATCGTTACGGCACCGGCCAGTCCACGGTGGATGGCATCATTCGTGCAACGGACTTGCTGTTGGCTGGCAAAAAGGTGGTAGTAGCCAGCTATGGCTGGTGCGGCCGGGGCGTGGCCATGCGCATGCGAGGCATGGGTGCTCATGTCATCGTCACCGAGGTGGATCCCATCAAGGCCCTGGAAGCAGCAATGGATGGGTTCTGGGTTATGCCCATGAAGGAGGCTGCGCGGATCGGCGACCTGTTTGCCACCCTGACTGGAGACATCCACGTGCTGCGTGAAGAGCACTTTGCCGTCATGAAGGACGGCGCCATGGTGGCCAACTCCGGCCATTTCAACGTGGAGATTGACATCCCTGCCCTGGAACGGATGGCCAGCAAAGTGCGCCGCCAGGTGCGAAATTTTGTGGATGAATACACCCTGGCCAACGGGCACCGGATTTTCCTGCTGGCCGAAGGCCGCCTGATCAACCTGGCTGCCGCCGAGGGACATCCAGCTAGCGTGATGGACATGAGCTTCGCCACCCAGGCCTTAACAACCGAATACGCCCTGAAGCAAAAACTTGAGCCGGGCGTGTACAATGTGCCCCGGGAAATCGAAGACTACATCTCCCGCCTCAAACTACAAACCATGGGCATCGAAATCGATACCCTAAGCGAAGAACAGCAGCGTTACCTGTCCTCCTGGGAGATGGGGACCTGATTTTCGGGAAATGGGTTGACCGGTAGCTGAAGTTGAGCTACCCTCCTGAAAAATTCGAACTGACCTCCCCGGGAAGGGTGGCCATGCTGCCCTTCCCGGGGATTTTTTTGTGGGCTGGTTTGTAGCTCGCCATGGGATGGCACAACGCCCAACTAAAAACCGGTGACGTAAAGGCTGAACACTCCGTCCTCCACCGGGAATTGAGCGATGACGTTGGAAACTACATCTTTGTGCAGCGCCGGAAACCGAAAGGTCCCCTCACAGCGCCGGGTTCGGGTATCGAAGCTCGTGATCACCAGTTCTCCGGGCAGCGAATCGGTGGTCGAGACCTCAAATGCCGCATCACATTCCCAGAAAACCAGGGTGGCATGGGTCGTGTCCGGCCCGAGCAGCGCATACCGGTCCGGGCCATGGAAATTTTTCACCTGAAGCCGAATCGTGCGCGGTTCAGGAAACTCGCAGCGGAACCCCTCGCTCAGCTCACAGAACAAGCCTTTTCCGTCAGCACTGACCCTGGCAAAAGCGGGAAGCCGCTCCGAGACCCGGTTGGTCTGAAAAGGACGGCCCTGAACCTTGGCCGTGGCCCAGGAGGCAATCGGCGGCGTGAGGGGCGTGTTCCCGTCCCAACGGGCATACCGGTCCACCCGGTGCGGTCTCGCCAATATTAGCGTATCCTCTTCCACAGTGTAGCGGGCGGAATCGGTTACTTCAAACAAAACGTTGTGTTGAAACCACTTTAACCAGCCATCTCTGGCCACCAGGATGGTATCCCTGGTGTAGAAACTGTCTATGGCCGCCCGGCCAGTCGCCCATTCCAGACCCAGGCGCCACATTTTGCCGTTCGGTTCAATTTTAAACCCGGTGACCCACCAGGATTCCGGATCCGGCGAAGGCATGTGGGCCTGTACCCAGTAACCGAACAGCACGGAATCAATTCCTGCCCGGGGCAACGTGTCCGGTGGCGGTTGACTTCCCTGAACAGATAGCGGTGTCTGGTTGGTTTCGCAGCCCAACCAGAGGGTCAAACCGACAAGGAGCCAGAGCAGTCTGCGATAGGTCATCTTTTACCTCCCCGTTGTAAGAAAAATTAAACAGGGGATGGAACAAAGGCAAAAAATTTCACCAGTGCAAAACCTGTTTCAGGAGCATGCGGGAGGAAGGCTGGAGAGTAAGCATCAGGAAACCGGATGCGGTTTTCCCTCTGGCTGATATTGCTGCAAAACGGCCTTAAGTTCCTGAATTCGCAGGGGCTTACTCAGGTAGCCATCCATGCCCTTGCGCAGGCAACGTTCCCGATCGCCTTTCATGGCATGGGCAGTGAGAGCAATGATAGGTGTGCGCCGCCGGGAGCCCTTACTGGCTTCCAGCCGGCGAATGGCTTCGGTTGCCTCGAAGCCGGTCATCACCGGCATTTGTACATCCATTAAAACGACATCAAAAAATTCCCTTTCCCACAGTTGTACCGCCTGTTCCCCATTGCCGGCCAGGGTAACATGGTGCCCCATTTTTTCCAGCAAGCGCACCGCTAGTTTTTGATTCACCGGATTGTCCTCGGCCAATAAAATGTTCAGCCGCTGTTTTTGCGGAGCCGCTTTGGACATTGCCGCTGCTTCCGCGGCATGGGTCTCCACTTTGCTTTCCAGTACGTTGAAAATCGCATCCAACAGTTCGGAGGGTTTAATTGGTTTCAAAAGAAAACCATCCAGCAAATGGGGCAATTCTTCCGGGTTGGTCACCTGAAGACCTGCGGAGGTTAAAAGAATAATTTTCAGCCGCTCCCCACCGGGGGAGGTGCGCATCTGTTTTGCAACTGCCAGACCGTCCATATCGGGCATTTGCATGTCCAGCAGCACGATAGGCTGGCCGGACTTTTGTAGGAACGCCGGTAACAGGGCAAGGGCTTCCGGGCCTGAGGATGCCGCCCTAGCCTCCACGTTCCAGGATCGACACAGATCCTGCAAATAGCGGCGATTTACTGAATTGTCGTCCACTATGAGAACCGGATGGGGCTGAAGTATGGTAAGATCAACGTTTGGCTTCTGGTGGCTAGTCCCAACCGGGTGTTTCAGCTTCACAACAAAATGAAAGGCGCTACCCGGTGGCGGCAAGGCTTCGTCCTTTTGATCTGGGCAGCGGATGGTTTGCTGTTCCAGGGCAGCCAGATAGGCTGGATTGGCCGGGCTTTCTACCCAGATTCTGCCCTCCATCAGTTCCACCAGACGAGCGGAAATGGACAGCCCCAACCCTGTGCCGCCAAATTGGCGGGTCATGGAGCCATCGGCCTGCTGAAACGCCTCGAAGATGCGCGCCTGTTTATCCTTGGGGATCCCGATTCCGGTATCCAAAACAGTAAATTGAAGGAAAACGGCCTCTGAGTCTTCTTTGTTGCGCTGCAACCGGCGCACCTCCAGACGGATTTCCCCCTCCTGAGTAAATTTCAATGCATTACCGACCAGATTGACCAGAATCTGGCGCAGCCGTACCGGATCTCCATTTAATTGTTCGGGAACCTCAGGATCGACGGCGTACACCAGTTCCAGATTTTTCTGGCTGGCTTTGATGGCCAGGGATTTCATCGTTTCAGCAACCAGATCGCGCAAGGCAAAATCCACCGGGTCCAGCTCCAGCTTCCCGGCCTCGATTTTAGAAAAATCCAGAATGTCGTTAATGATGGTGAGCAGGGCCTCGGAGGAGGTTTTCACAATATTCAAGTACTCGCGCTGCTCCGCGTTCAGGGGAGTCCCCAGGGCCAGCTCGGTCATCCCAATGATTCCGTTCAACGGGGTTCGAATTTCATGACTCATATTGGCCAGGAATTCGCTTTTAGCTCGCGTAGCCTCTTCCACTTTGGCCTTGGCCTGCTGCAACTCCTCGATGGTTTCGGCCAATTCCTGAGCCTGTTCCTCCAACACCATTTTGGTCATTTCCAGATCCGCCGTATATTGGCGGAGCCGCTCCTCAGCCGCCTTTCGATCGCTTACATCCCGGACGATGCCTCGAAACCCGATAATTTGGCCTTCATCATTTACAATTGGAGAAATAGAGATCTCTCCATAAACAACTCGGCCATCCTCGCATTGCAATTGCAACTCGCAGGCTTTAACGTTGTTGTAATTTTCCAGAACCTGGGCGGTAAGCTTTTTAAATTGCTTTTCCGCTTCCGAGGTCATGAAGCAGCGAATATTTTGCGAGGCCAGCTGACTAGCATCGATTGTCAGAATGCGGCACAAGGCATCATTAAACAGGACGAAGTTGCCATCCAGATCAATTTCGTAGTAACCTTCTTCGATGGTTGCCAGAATACTGCGGTAACGTGCTTCACGCCGTCGGATCTCTTCCTCTGCCCGCACCCGCGCGGTAACGTCATAGGCCACCCCATTCACTTTCATCAGCTTGCCCTGTTCATCAAACTTCGGGATCAGGTGAGTCTCCAGGATCAATTTGGGGAAACGAAGCATGGTGTGTAGGGGTTGTCCGGAGAGTGCCCGGCGAATTTGAGCCAACGGCTCGGGGTAATCTTTCAAAACCTTTTCGATGGGCAACCCCACCAATTGCTCTACCGGCGTATTGTAAGCGGCGTTGGGCTTCCCTTCCAGAACGGTGAGTACCCCTTGATCATTCAACTGAAAAACAACGACCGGAGTGGAGGTGATGATGTCCCGCAGTTGTTGTTCCTTCTCAGAAAGTTTTTGCTCCACCCGCTTTTTCTGGCGGGTTACCCGCCACAAATTGTACACAATCAGGGTTAGACCGACCAGGAAAAGCAGACCGACCAGGGCAGCCGCCAGCGGGTGCATGAGAAAAATTTCCAGTCGGCCCGGCCGGCCTGGTGAATACACCGGCAGCCCCTCTCGCCCAGCCCACAAACAATTTAGCATCTGGGTTTGCACGTGACCGGGGGAAAAACTATCTATCAGGCTAGCAAATGGTGAAATGAAAGGGAAAAGAAAACTCCACGTACAGTCAGGGAAAGTGATGTTTTTTACGAAAATTTTCTGAACGTCACCTCTCGATTTCTTCTCTAGTCGGCAGCCTTCAACCGACCCTGGCCACTTCTTTACTACTTTCCTCCCCCCAAGGCATCGTCCAATCCTCATCGTGTTAACCAAGCTCATTTATCTTACCTTTGCCAATCGCAATAACCGTGGTTCGCAGAATGATGACAAATGCACTTTCACTACCAGGAGTTCGCTTGAGCTGGTAAAAAAGTTGCGCCGGTAGAATTTCTAAAGCTCGTTACGGAGTTGAAGCAGAGCTTGATGGAGCCTTTTTAACTCTCGCTCCAGTTCCAAAACCAGGATGGATGCATTGGACACATGCCCCTGGCGGCCTGCATTCTCTAAATTTTGGGCCGCCTCGTAGGCAAAAGGAGCGTAGAAATTAGCCACGGCGCCCTTTATTGAGTGGGCCAATTCCCGAACCCGCTGGGCGTCCCCGCGGGCCAGGACTTCATGCAATTGCTGGAGTGTGTCAGGATAGTCGTCGAGAAACATTTCAATCAGTTCATTGAGAAAGTCTTCATCATGGTCCACCTGGTCGAGCAATTGCTCGCGATTGATCACTTCTGCTACTAAATCCATAAATAGCCCTCCTGGCAGCATTTGACCTTTAACGCCTTGCATTCCCTTGCGCATGGTCGGGAGAATGCACAATTTTTCGCCTAAAAGCTAATCTGTTTATCGACGGGTCAACAGAAATTTTTAGGAGGAATATGAAACCTTTTCAGGATACGCATAGAGTATTGGGTGCCTTTAGGCCCCTGCTTTGCAATAGTTCAAGTGGATCAGGCAGACCAGCCACTTTAAGAAAGTTCGGGGGATGGATCAGCCCAATGCAGCCACTGCTGAACACTCTGAGCCACCGGCTCCCCCCGTTGAGTCAGCCAGCCAGCATGCTCTTGCAATCGGCGCCGATAGCGACGGATTTCACCCCATCTTTTGCGCTTCCAGGCGCCGTTCAAGTAAATGTTTATTTTCCCCACCAGCTCCCTGCGCACCGCCTTCTGCTGTTCCAAATTCAACTGCTGTTGGCTGAGAAGCTTCTCCAGCGCCCGGATTCGAAAACGATCCATGCCCCAGTACTGCCGGGAGAGTTGATCGCCGTGCCCACCCAGCTTTACGACAAGCGGTTCGGCCAGAAACAGTACCGGGTAGTGCAGGCAGATCCGCAGCCACAGATCGTAGTCTTCACAGACCGGCAGGGATTCATCGAACAATCCCACGTTGTCCAGCACAGTCCGGTGAATGAGTACCGAGGAGGGGCTGATAACACACAGCGGCAGGCAGTGTTCAAAGATCCAGCCACCGTACTTGCGATGTTTCTTCTTCGGATTCACCCGCCTGCCCCGGCGGTACCACACCTCTTCGGTGTGACAGACCAGAAAACCGGGATGGGCCTCCAGCGCCGCGGCCTGAGCGGCCAGCTTTCCCGGAAACCAGCGGTCATCGGAATCCAGAAAAGCGATCCATTCGCCCTGTGCCGCCCGAATTCCGGCGTTGCGGGCTGCGCTCACCCCTCGATGAGGCTGTTGCAAAACACGCACCCCGGGGAAAAGCTCGCCCAGTCTTTCTGTGGTCCCGTCGGTTGAACCGTCGTCCACCACGATGACCTCCCGGGCCGCCAGGGTCTGCTCCAAAACCGACTGGACCGCCCACACCACCCGCTGGGCCCGGTTGTACGTCGGGATGATGACCGAAACATCCACAGCGCTCACCAACATTGGTTCCCTTGAAACAAAAAGCTAAATCGTGCCCCGGGAGGAAGCAATCTTTTCTCCATTCGGTCTCGCCCAAAGCAACATCCTTGCCAAAAAGTGACCTGAAAGCGTGAAGCAAAGCCCGGACGAGCCCCCCAACCCGGCCGCACAGGAACCACCCATGGCCAGATCGCGCACCCCTTGAATACAGAAAAGGCTGCCCTTTTGCAAGGACAGCCTTTTCCCGCATCAACTCCGGTTCAGGCTTAGAAGGTGTAGCGAATACCCAGCTGAATCTGCCACCGGGAAAGCAGATTATCGGTGTCGAAAATCTGGTACTCGCCATTTGATTTCCGCGGTGCGAAGAAGGAGAGGATGGGTTTACCCGTATCCTGGTCGTAACCGCGGAATCGGAACAGACTATAGCTCTGGAAGCGCATGAACTTCTGCAGACCCCATTTGTTGGGGCTCAGCAGGTTCAGCACGTTCAGGATATCCAGAGAGAGCTGGATTTTCTGCCCTTTTACCGTAGGAATATCCTGCAGCAGGCGGAAATCCAGCTGATTGACCCACGGTTCCCGGTCGGCATTGCGGCCGATAATCCGCCCACGGGCATTTCGCAACGCCTCACGGCTTTCGATAAAGGCATTCAGCTCTTCCCAGGTTCCATCCTGGAGGATGATTTCGTCCGGACTGGCCGGGATGTAGGCCAGATCGTTGAAACGCGCCCCGTCGCCGTTGGCGTCGCCGTTGTAAATGTAGTTAAACGGGCGACCGGACCGTCCCTCGTAGAACAGCGACACCGTGGTGGCAAAACCGTTTCCATATTTGAACCGATAGGACGCGGTTGCCAGCAACCGATGGCGGATCTCGAAATCCGAACGCCCCAGCTGGGCATTATTGGGATCGACCGTTTCATTAAACTGCCAGTTGGAAATAGCCCGACTGGAACGGCCGCTGTTCACATCCTTGGCTTCGCCCAGGGTGTAGGCCAGCGAAGCGGTCAGCCCGGGAATTAGGCCCTGACCGGGCAGTTTTTCCAGTTGAACGGTAAAATCCCACTGGTAGCCTTCGCTGGTGTTCTTCAGCAGCAACACCCGGGTAAAATCCGAACTGACGTTCTGGAACCGATACAGGGGACGGCCGTCGAAAGCCGTGCCAACCGGCTGACCCAGGTTGAGGTCTTCGTAATCGATATCGTTGATGTTTTTGGTGTAGAGAAATTCCACCGTACCGATGTAGCCGGGAATAACCTCATGGTCCACAGCGATATCGGTCCGCAGCGCCTGCGGGAATTTGAAATCCGGATCGGTGATGTTGATTTCGGTGGTCTGGATGGGGTTGGCACCGGAAATCGGGCTCCCCGGCGTAGGACGATTGGCCAGACCGGGAATCAGGTTGGGATCGCGTAGATCCAAACGGGCAAAGTCCATACCGGTGTTGCTGTACTGGTTGGACAGCCACACAAATGGATTGCGACCGGTGAACACGCCCACACCACCGCGGATCTGGGTTTTGCGTGCTTCATCCACGGCATAGTTGAAGCCCAGGCGAGGCGCCCACATCAAGTTGCCGCTGGGCACATCGCTGGTGTGCCGGCCGGGGAACTGAGCAGCAAAATTGGGATTTTCGAAAGGATTATCCGGAAAAATCGGCACATCCAGACGCACGCCATAGGTAACGTTCAGCCGATTGGTGACCTTCCAGTTATCCTGAGCGTAAAAGCCCAGCAGATAGGCGCTCCAGTCAGCGGTCTGCCGGGGATTGCCGGTCAGCGAGTAACTGTAGGTAAACCGCGAAGGCCGATCGTTTTCCAGGTCGGCAATACTGTTGTACCGATAGCGACCATAGAAATCCTGAATGAACAGGTTGCTAAAGGAATAGAATTCGTTGTGGGTACCAAAAGTAAAGATGTGGTTACCACGATAATAGGTCAGGTTATCGGTGAATTCGATAATGTCCTGATCCAGTTTGTTGGCCTGGGAGAAGCGTTCCACACCAAAGCGGACCGTTTTGTTATCTACAAACACTTCCACTTGGGGGAAGGCCTGAGCTTTGGGATCGCGCTTGTCGCGCACAAAGGTCGCGCTCACCCGGGCTTCATTAGCCAGGTTGTCTCCCAGAGTGCTGGTTAACTCGGCCACGGTAGAATTCTGCGTGCTGAGAAATTCGTACAGCTGGCTTTGCAGGGAAAAAGTACTGCTGGAACGGGTCAAACCACGGTCCAAGCTGGCATCTACGAAGTTGTGGCGCAAAGTCAACCGATGTCGATCGGACAGATTAATGTCCACCCGGGCAAAAATCTTGTTATCGTCGGTACTGCGGGTAAAGGGATCAAAACCACCCGGGTCGTAACCAAATTTGTTTTTCACAATGTCGATAATCCGCTGCAGGCTGTCGGTGGGCAGATCGAAGACGATCGCACCGGTCTCGCCACGGAACTTCACCTCCAACGGGTCATCACGGCGTTTCAATTCGCCACTAACAAAGAAAAAGGCCTTGTTTTTGACAATCGGCCCGCCCAGACGAAAACCGGTCTGGAACTCGTCAAAGGTGCTCAGCTTGCCACCCAGCGTGTCCGCATCACTGACCAGGTCTTCGTTACGACCGAAGTAGTAGGCCGAGCCTTCGAACTTGTTGGTACCGCTGCGGGTGATGATGTTAATCAGGCCGCCGGCAAAACCACTCTGGCGTACATCGAAGGGGGCAACCGAAACCTGGAATTCCTGAACCGCATCCAGGCTGATGGGCTGGGCATTGGCCTGGCCGCCCGGGGTGCCACTGGCCGGCAAGCCAAACACGTCGTTCAAAATGGCCCCGTCCACCTGAATGTTGTTGTAGCGATTGCTCTTACCGGCCACATTGACTCCGCCGATGTTATCGCTGGAACCAATGTTGGTTCCCACAATCAGCGGACTCAGGCGAGCAAAGTCCTGGATGCTGCGCTGGATGGTGGGCAGCGACTCAATGCGCTCTTCGGAAACCAGAGTCAGGGCACCGGTCCGAGCCGCACTCATGATCGGGTTCTCTTCGGCTACCACCGTCACTTCCTCTCCGGGAAGCGCTGTTTCCACCAGCCGGAAGTTCACCCGCCGGTCTTCACCTAACTTCAGGTAAATGCCGGTGACTTTCTCCTCCTTGTAGCCTAAATAAGAAACCGTGATGGTGTAGGGCCCGCCAACCCGAACATTGGGGATGTTGTACCACCCATCCTCACGGGTTGTAGCTCCGTATCTGGTACCGCTGGGCTCATGAACTGCTACCACATTTGCTCCAACCAGTGGATTGCCCTTCTGGTCTGTAACCACACCATTGAAGGCGGCGGTGGTTACACCCTGGGCAAACATGGCAGCAGGAACTACCAGCATGAGCAGCAAAATCAACAAACGCCTCATAGGAGTTCCTCCTGTTATTAAGTTAACCAGACAGCTTCCTCCGTGAACCTTAAGCCTGTGCTTACGTTCACGTTGATCAGTTCAACAAAGTGCAAAAAGATAGCTTAGCTGCATATTGAATTCAAGGGGGTGAAATAATTTTCTCCATTGGGTTCCATCAAGGCGAAAAGGCAGGATCATTTGCAAGGCGGCAGGGGGCAAAAGGACATTCAGAAGGTATTTATCGGATTCTTGTTTTACTGGGAGGCAAGAAAAAACGATTACCGCAGCGCGGGTTCGACCCGGTTGGAGAACGTTTGCCTGAAGCAGCTCCCCAACCCCGGGAAATCAGGAGCGACGGGATGGCAGCCCAGCGAAAGCTGGTTCAGGATCAACATTTCGGGATAAAACATCCCAACTCCAATAAGGAAGACCAACCGGCTCTACAAGGGCCTGTGCTTTAGATATATCGCTAGCGGTAACGGAGCCAGAAGGCTTTCCAGTAAAGCAGCCGCAACCTGACGGCGCGGAAAACAAACAGCTTAAGGCGCGATGATAGCCGCATAAAACCTCCTAAGGTGAAGGGCGAAAACTGAAACCACTGATTTAATCATACGTCCTTTTTCAATAATCGGTGTGACACAGACCAAAAATGCGAAAAAGGTGAAAATTTTTTGCCCGCACTGTGAACCTCACATTACCGTGAGGCCGCTCTGGGGACTTTAAACGGCGTTGCGGGCCCTCCCCGCATCCCTTAACCAGAGCAGAGCCATTCTCCTTCCTTTTTGAGGGAAAAATCTATTGACTCGCGTCTTTCTTCCTTCTAAATAAATAAAGACATGAAGCCGCAGAATTTTTGCAAGGTGGCGCGGCAATTTTAAAGTCCGCGCCGGAGGACTGGTGCAGGCATGGAAAAAACGGACGCCTCCCAATGCAGTAGCGGTGAAGAAAGATTTAAAGCCGTGAGCCATCTGGTTCAGGGGCGTGGCTTTCACTTCACGCAGGCCCATCTGCCGGAAGCGCTTTTCCAGAAACTTCCCCAGCTTGCATCCCGGCGGGAGCGTTTTTTAACGCTCATGCACCGTTATTCCACGCGATTGTTTTTGCACGATCTGCTGGCCGGCGGTCCGGAGGTGGACCCGACGCGCCTGACCCACTACGTGGGCCGGGACCATGCCGCCCGCTTGATTGAACAACTGAAGGTCATGGATCTGGTGGAACAAACCGACACGGGTCTTCGGCACCGGTTTCCGCAGTGGCTGAATCCGGGATGGCTGCTGGAATGGTATTTGGCTACCGTTCTGAGCGAGGAATTTGCCTCGCCTGCCCTGTTCAATGTGGGATTAAAAGGGGCCCGATGTGGCGGGGATTACGACGTGCTGGCCTGCTGGCTGGGGCGACTGCTCTACATCGAAGCCAAATCGGCTCCACCTAAAGGCATCCACAACCCTCAGGTGGCCGCCTTCCTGGAAAGAATTGAGGAGCTGAAACCCGATCTGGCTATTTTCCTCAATGATACCCACCTGCGGGTAAAAGACAAAATCGTGTTGATGTTCGAAGAGGAAATCATCAAATTAAAAGGCCTGAAGTCGTTGCAACAGATGCCCGTGCTACGCGTACAGGAGCAAATATTTCATCTGGCACACAGCATTTACATCTGTAACAGCAAACGGGATATCCGGACGAACTTGAGAATTATCTTTCAACACTACCTGTCCTACTGGAGCAAAACCAGCATAGTGTTTCAAAGTAAGGAGGAATCGCAATGGCGCGGAAAGTGAGTATCGAATACTGTCAGGAGTGAAACTACTACCCCCAGGCCGCCAGTTTGGCGGA
>RFHE01000179.1 GCA_003696445.1 Calditrichota bacterium
TTTCAATATTTTCTCCAATCTCACCCTCTCCCAGTTTCATCGCCAGGATGCGGTAAAGCTGGTAGTAGAGCCTGCAGCCCGTGCCGGGATCTCTTTTGAGAAGGCGGTGCCCTTTATTTTGCAAATGGCCGGGCATCATCCTTTTTATCTGCAGATGGCCTGTTCCGCCCTGTACGAATATTTGAAAGACGGGGCGCCGCTGACTCCCTCGCTGCTGGAAAAAGCACGCCAGGATTTTCTGGATGAGGCCCGGGTGCACTTTCAGCAACTCTGGGAAAGCTGTGAGCCGGATCGGCAGGAACTGCTATTGCTGCTGGCGGCCGGCGAGCCCATTCCCGCCTCCAGGCGGTTCATGGTTCAGGAGCTCGTGCGGGCAGGCTACGTGGTGATGGAAAAAGGAAAACCCCGCCTGTTCTCGGCACCGATGGCAGAAATGATTTTGCAGGCCCACGGCGCGAAAAAGGGAATCCGCAAAAAGCGCAAATTTTTGTTCTGGCGATTTTAGTTGAGATGGGCTCCTTGGCAACACGACATGCCTGAAACCCGCAGCACGCCTTGTTGAAAACCAGCGCGAGCAGCCTCGCCGAGGCGGCGCGCCCGTAAAATGACGCCGAGTGTTTTCCCGCGTCAATCCCCCCGGCCGATGCGGTGCCAGGCTTCCCGGAACGCTTCGCTTTGGTAAGCAGCGGGCTGAAGCCAGAAGGAAACGCGCCCTTCCTTTTCGCTGCGGTGGGCAAGCTTTCTTACTTCTTCCGGAAGCAAAATAAAGGTGGTGGGGGTAGAGACCACCTGGTTGATGATGATCCAGAAATCGCCCATGATTTTTTGCAGGGAAGCTCCCAGCGGTACCGGGGCTCTTTTACTGAGAGATTTGACCTGAATGGCCAGAAATCTCTTCCCATTTCGGCTGTAAGCAATCACATCGATGCCGCGCGCATTGCGCGAGGTGGGCATGGCATTCCACCCGAGGAGCGACAGCCGGTAACAGGCAAAATACAACCCCGCATTGCCAACAATCTGAGCATCTAAGTTCATGGTTGCCGACACCACAATGTTCCTCCCGGAGTATTTGCCTGCATGTCGTCAGGGAGAGAAACATCACCTTCCAGCGTTAGCCCAGGTACGGTCTTGCCTGGGCTTGCTTTCTCTCTCTGTAGGACGAAGAAACAATCATCTGGCCACTTTGCTCTCAAAGGGCGAAAAGCCGCTTTCCCAATGGGGCAACCCACCCCCTGCTTAAGTGGAACCTTGAGCATCCCACAGGCACAACCATTCAAATAGCCTGCTTAGAGGATTGATCGCCTGATCCATTCAATAAAAAGCCCCACACCCACAAGAGAAAATGCAAAGGTTACCATCCCTAAAATATAAGCGGCAATGCCTTTAATAAAACTAGCGATCTTCCTGTTATTGAAAAATTGACCAATAGCCCAGGAGAAATAAAGTATCCCAACAACACCAGCGATTGGAAGGACTCTGATGCCGGTCAGGCTTTCAAAAATCCCAAAAACCGTATAAATGAGCATGATAGTTCCGAGTAAATAAAAGAGCAAAACCAGAATTTCGTACAGATTGAAGCGGAATTTTTTAAAAAATAATTTAATCCAGATAGCAATGAACACGCTCATCAATATGTTGGCGTAACCGTAGTTGTTTTGCATCCAGCTGACCAGCACGGTAACCACATTTTTGCTGCCACTACTGACATCGATATAGCTGCCTTCATAATGAAAGAATTGTTCAAAAAACATGTAAGCCAAGGAACTGATGATGATAAAACTCACTGGTTTGACCAGTCGAGTGCGATCTTCCAGAAGAAATTTTCGGACAGCAAGGCCGGGCCGGAGTAACAGTTCTCTCAGTGTGTAAAATATCCCCTTGTCAAAATTTAAAATTTCCGAAATTTCGCTTAACACATATTGCTTGTCGATTCGTTGGATTTGTGCTGTGTGGCCACATTCCGGGCAATCATTGCCAGATAGATCTGTTCCGCAGCGGGGGCAGCTCTTTTTTTGATCCAGGCTTTTCATTGTTGTTTGTTTATCCGCTTCGATCTGCATAAAACAAAACCTCGAAGCCGGTACGGGTGGACACCCGGGAGCCGTCCGATGGTTCCTGTTCCAAGACACATGTTGTTCCTGCAAACCAAAACATGGTTTAGCACAATTTGTAGGCATAAACTAAAACAGTACTGCCAAAATAAAACCCCTTAAATATAAAAATGTGGTTTTGAAGCTGAGGCAGTACGGCCAGGCCAAAACTTTTTCCAATTCCTGAGAAACGAGGAGAAGCGAGTTTTAGAATGGATGCGTTGTTGCAACGGATCGATCTCGCTACCTGGCCTGCAATGGAGAGGGCTTTGAAATGGCGGGATTTTCTTTTGAAAAATTTGCCACCCATCCTAAGTGAAGTCTCAGCTAAAAACTGCGACCGAAAGCTTAAGCGGGCGAGGGCATCCAAAAATGACACACCCGTTCTGGCCCGCAGGTACCGCAGCAGAGAGGTAACACTGTGTTTAAAGAAAAAGCCAGCCCTGGAGTGGACCATCAGGCTCCAGGGCAAGACCTCTGCGGAAAGCTGCAGTTTTTTCTCTCGGGGTTGTCCAAAA
>RFHE01000180.1 GCA_003696445.1 Calditrichota bacterium
GAAATCGAAGGCAGCAGTGCGGAGGAAATTGCCCGGAAGCTTCAGGCAGCCTTCGACACTTATTGCAGCCGGCGGGTGGCGGCGGAATAAGGGCGGCAGGTGAAACGGCTCGTGATGCTGCCAGATGGGCGGTCGCCCGCACGGCGGGACGGTGAGAGGGGTTGCCCAGACTTGTAGAGACATTGGGTTCAAACGCCATTGATCATGGCACGCGAACCGGGTTTCAGGACAGCGCCTCCCGGACTCCTTTCTCTTGCCGGAAGAACAGGCGAAGCGGGGTGAGTGCCTGGAAAATGTCACCTTGTGACCCGGGTTTTTTGCCGGGGCAGCCCGTTTTGCTGGCCGGTAACTGACAGGAAAAGGGGGGTGAAGCGGCTTACAGGGGTTCACCACCTGCCCCTGCCTGGGTTAATACGGATGCGCCGAACAGGAAAGGAGCTGCAACGATGGCTGAAAAAACCATGCGTGCCGTCACCCTGCACGGTGTAAAGGACTGGGAAAAGTTAAAGCTGGATCACCGGCCGGTGCCCGAACCCGGTCCCGGTCAGGTGCGGGTCAGGCTGAAGGCCGCTGCACTGAATCACCGGGACGTGTGGATTGTTCAGGGGCTGTATCCGGGAATCAAGGTGCCGGTTGTGCTCGGTTCGGATGGTGCCGGCATTGTAGAGGCCGTCGGCCAGGGCGTCTCTTCCGACTGGCTGGGCCGGGAGGTGATCATCAATCCGGCGCTGGACTGGGGAGACAATCCCAGGGTACAGCAGAAAACCTTCCGTATTCTGGGATTGCCCGACGACGGCACCCATGCGGAAGCTGTGGTCGTCCCGGCGGGGAATCTCTTTCCCAAGCCGGCCTATCTTTCCTGGGAAGAGGCGGCCGCCATTCCCCTGGGCGGTCTTACCGGTTACCGGGCCCTGTTTACCCAGGGGCGGGTCCGCGCCGGGGAAACGGTGTTAATTACCGGCATTGGTGGCGGCGTGGCAGCGCTGATGTTGCAGATGGCCTTGGCCGCCGGTGCGCGGGTGCTGGTGACCTCGGGAAGTGAGGAAAAACTGGCGCGGGCCCGGGCGCAGGGCGCCGCGGGCGGGGTGAACTACCGGCAGCCGGACTGGCCCGAGCAATTGCGCGCCCTGGCCGGCGAGCAGGGCATCGATCTGGTGGTGGACAGTGCCGGGGGCGAAGGCTTCTCCCACCTGGTGGACCTGGTGAATCCAGGCGGCCGGCTGGTGTTTTTCGGCGCAACCGCAGGCAATCCCCCGGGGATCAATCAGCGAAAACTGTTCTGGAAACAGCTCACCCTCCAGGGCACCACCATGGGCAGCCCTCAGGACTTTCGGGAAATGGTCCGCTTGTTCCAGGTCCATCAAATCAAGCCGCTGGTGGATTCGGTTCACCCCCTGGAGGCATACCGGGCCGCTTACCTGCGCATGAAAGAGGGGCAGCAGTTTGGTAAAATCGTGCTCAAAATGGACTGAGGGGAAAGGCAGGGTCCTTTCTGTTCATCCAGCCAGGCGAGCTTTCGGAAAAAACACCTTTTCCATCCAGAGTCTCGGTCTGGGAGGCCTGAGAGGCTGAAAATCACCGGAACACCGCAAAAGGGAGCACCGCCCATGATCTGTGCACGATTTACCGCCTATCTGGCCTTGAGCCTGTGTCTGGCCTGTGGGTCCACAGCCGGTTCCTCTCAACTGGAGCTGGAGGTGGCCTTTCCGAATTTGAGTTTTGTTCGGCCGGTGGATTTACAACATCCCGGCGATGGCAGCAATCGCCTGTTCGTGGTGGAGCAGCGGGGCATCATCTGGGTGTTCGAGAATCAGACAGGCGTGACGGTCAAGAAAAAATTTCTGGATATTCAGGATCGCGTGGACGACAGCGGTAACGAGATGGGGTTGCTTGGCCTGGCTTTCCACCCCGATTTTGAAACCAATGGCTTGTTCTTTGTCGATTACACTGCCGGCAATCCCCGCCACACGGTCGTCTCGCGTTTTCAGGTCAGTACCACCAATCCCGATTCGGCGGACAAAAACAGCGAATTGATTCTGCTCACGGTCAATCAGCCGTACAGTAATCACAATGGCGGGCAGATTGCCTTTGGTCCGGACGGCTACCTCTACATCAGTCTGGGCGATGGGGGGTTGGCCGGAGACCCGCAGAACAATGGTCAGAATCGGGCGACCCTGCTGGGTTCTCTGTTGCGCATCGATGTGAACACCACCAGCGGGAATTTGAATTACGGCATTCCTGCGGACAATCCGTTTGTCGGCAACACGAACGGCTGGCGGGAGGAAATTTTCGCCTATGGCTTGCGCAACATGTGGCGGTTCAGTTTCGACCCGGAGACGGGATGGCTCTGGGGGGCGGACGTGGGTCAGGATGCCTGGGAAGAGATCGACCTCATTCGCAAGGGCAAAAACTACGGCTGGCGCATCATGGAAGGGTTGCATTGTTTCAATCCGCCCAGCAACTGCGACACCACCGGCCTGGAAATGCCCATCTGGGAATACTCCCACAGCCAGGGGCAGTCCATCACCGGCGGGTTTGTTTACCGCGGGCCTTCGGTGCCGGAACTGACCGGAAAATACGTGTATGCGGATTTCGTCAACGGGCGCATCTGGGCACTCACCTACGACGGGACCAGCGCCAGCAACCAGCTGCTGATGGACACCAATCTGAACATCGCCAGTTTCGGTGTGGACGCCCAGAATGAACTTTACATCTGCGCCTTCGATGGAAAGATCTACCGCTTTAAGCCCACCGTCACCGGCCTGCGCGATCCGGGAAAGACACCCCAGCCAACCACCTATAGCCTGGGGGTCAATTATCCCAATCCATTCAATCCCGAAACCCGTATTCCCTTCTTTCTGGCCATGCCTTCCAGCGTCCGGCTGGAGGTGTTTGACGGCCAGGGCAAGCTGATTCGGACCATCCCGGCCGGTTCCCTGAATGCCGGAAATCATCAGGTCAGCTGGGACGGCACCGACAACCGGGGAGAAGCGGTCGGTTCAGGAATCTATCTGTATCGTCTGGTGGGGGAAGGCTTCGTGAGTCAGGTGCGCAAAATGGTGCTGGTGAGGTGACCCGGAAGATCGACAAACAGGAGAAAAGGGTGGGCAGGGAAATTTGTTTTTACCGCAACACGCATTCTGTTTTTTCGTGAGAGTGTACGGGTTTGTCAGAACCGTTGAACCGAATTGGAGGAAGCTCAAAGTCTC
>RFHE01000181.1 GCA_003696445.1 Calditrichota bacterium
GATGATTTATCTCCGCCGCGCACAGGATCGGGAGTGGGAATCCCCTATCCAGAAATGGGAAGAGGCCACTTATGTTATTTCCGATCAGTTATGGTTCATTCGCAGTTTGCTGAGCAACAATCGGCAAGGATAATCTTACCTTGTGGCCGAAACGAAGCGAGAATTCAGGATGCGAGCAGTTGGAGTTTTACCTTTTTTAGAGAACGCTCTCAAACAGTGGCCACTACGTCAGCAGGGGATTCTGCTGGCGATCGGGATTGAGAGGTGCTTTAACCTGCCAGGTTTTCAGCAGGGAGCTTATCTTGCTCCGGTCTCACCCAATTGAAAGTCGGAGATTTCCAGGCTCGTAAACTCGTAAAACAGAGGGGTGGATTGGAAAAGAACTCCATTGGTGGCTTCTATTGACAGTATGCGGGGGTGGTGTTATATTTTTTAACAAATCAACAACTGGAGGATACCCATGGCCTTAGCCAGCTTAGCCGAAATGTTTTACCAGACGTGCAGCAAAAAACCGGAAAGAGTGGGGATGATGTACAAAAGCGGAGGGAGCTACCAGCCAATTACTTTTGGTGAAATGAAGAAGGCAGTGGAAAAATTGGCGGCAGGACTGGCTTCGATAGGGGTTAAAAAAGGCGATAAGGTAATCCTCCTTTCCGAAAATCGGTACGAATGGGCCTTTTCCGATTATGCGATTCTAACCAACGGCGCTGCCACGGTTCCAGTTTATCCCAGTCTGTTGCCCCATCAGATTAAATACATCATCAACCACTCCGATGCTCAGGTGGTTATCGTATCTAACAAAGACCAATTCGACAAGGTTCGGGAAATTGAAGGCGAGCTGGCCCAAGTTAAGACAATCATTTCTATGGAAAATGTAGGTGCCAGTGGTGAGAAGTATCTTCGCTGGTCGGATCTTCAAACCTGCGGCGAGGGCTATTTGAAAGACCACCCGGACTATTTGGAAAATGCACTGAAAAAGATTACCCGGGACGACCTGGCAAGCATTGTGTACACTTCCGGTACCACCGGAGAACCCAAAGGGGTTATGCTGACCCATGGTAATTTTTTGTCCAACGTTGAGGCAGCGAATCATGTACTGGAGAATGAATTTGGGGAGGAAATTTTTCTTTCTTTTCTGCCTCTTTGCCATGTGTTTGAGCGTATGGTTGGGCATTTTCTGGCCAATTACATTTCGGCCACCATCGCCTATGCAGAATCCATTGACACAGTACCCCAAAATTTGCTGGAAGTACGGCCCACATTGATGGCCGCCGTACCCCGCTTTTACGAAAAGGTCTATGCACGCATTCAAGAATCGCTAGAGGATGCGCCCGCCCTGCGAAAAAAGATTTTCAACTGGGCCGTGGCGGTGGGCAAAGAGAGTCTGAAATACAAGAGCCGCGGTTTGGAAATGCCCGGTGGATTAAAATTCAAATACAACATTGCCGATAAATTGGTGTTCAGCAAATTAAAAACACGAGTGGGTGGGCGAATTAAATATTTTGTTTCCGGCGGCGCTCCGCTGAACAAAGAAATCGGCGAATTTTTTACTGGCGCAGGCCTAACTATTCTGGAAGGCTATGGGTTAACCGAAACCTCCCCGGTCATTTCAGTGAATCGACCAAAACGCTTTAAGTTTGGCACAGTAGGCTTCCCCTTGGAAAATGTGGAGGTCAAAATTGCCGAAGATGGTGAAATCCTTGCCCGTGGTCCAAATGTGATGAAAGGTTACTACAAAAATGAGGCGGCCACAAAAGAAGCCATCGATCCGGAAGGGTGGTTTCATACTGGAGATATCGGCCTGTTTGACGAAGAGGGTTTTCTGGTTATTACCGATCGCAAAAAAGACATTATCGTAACCGCTGGCGGAAAAAACGTAGCGCCCCAGTACATCGAAGGCCAGCTTACCAATTCTCGCTTTATTGAACAGGCTGTGGTGATCGGGGACAAGCGCAAGTTCTGCAGCGCTTTAATTGTTCCCGCCCTGGAACCCCTGCAAAAATTTGCTCAGGAAAAAGGCATCGCTTACAGCAGTACCAGCCAGCTGCTGGAACATCCAGAAGTGATCAAGTTGTACGAGCAGGAGGTCGCTGCGGTCAACAAAAACCTGGCCTCCTACGAGTCGATCAAAAAATTTGCTCTGATTGAACAGCCTTTCACCATCGAAAGCGGTGAACTGACGCCTACGCTGAAAATTAAGCGTAGGGTAGTGGAACAAAAATATGCGGATATCATTGAGAAGTTGTACGAAGATAAGCCGGTACATGCTTGACAAATTGCGGCTTTAAAAGGTACTCAAGAGCGGTACAGGCGGATGGATCGGCTGTACCGCTCTCGTTTTTTTGGACCCTCGGTTTACTTTTGTAACTATGGGCATTGTAAAAACACATCCACCAGTCAAGCTAATATGTGCCATCACGGTGGCTCCTGGTATTGACTGGGACGAGGTACACAACCGTCTGACTCGCCCTTTCGGTCCAATGGATCATTTGATGGACTGGTACCACTTTCATCACACTGCATATTATCGCGATGAAATGGGTGAAGGATTGAAAAAACGAATGGTTTCTTTTCAAGCCCTTCAAATGCCTGATTACCTTTCCGAAATTAAGCTGGCCACCAATTACATCGAACGGGATTTCATGGAAGCCGGAAAACGCCGGGTTAACCTTGATCCCGGTTATCTGACCGCCGCCAAGCTGGTTCTGGCCACCACCAAGGATTACAGCCACCGCCTTTATTTGGGCCGGGGGATTTTTGGAGATTTGCATCTGCGCTTCGAGGCCGGTACTTTTCGGCCCCAGCCCTGGACTTATCCTGACTACCAGGAACCGTTTGTGCTGGAATTTTTCAATCGGGTGCGCGAGACTTACCTCCAGCAGCTGTCGGAGGCCGCGGGGTGATTTGGTTGGATAACCCTTGGGAAGTCCGTGCTCCTGTTCTGCAACAAGCTTTTTGCACCTTCGGGACAAGCTCCGTTGCTTTTTTAGCTGACATCTTTAGGGGAATTCCCTAAGTTTTCCCTGAAAAACAAAGGAAAAAAGATGAGCGAAGGATTTACTTACAAAAAGGCCGGGGTGGACATCGAAAGTGCGGAGGCCGTACTCCGTCGGGTAAAGGGGAGCATACGCAGCACACACGGTCCATCCGTTTTGAGCGACATCGGCCTTTTTAGCGGTTTTTTTCAATTACCTGTGCAAGGCATGGAATGTCCCGTACTAGTAGCCTCTACCGATGGTGTGGGTACCAAGCTGAAAGTGGCGCTGCTGGCAGGGGTTCACAAGACCGTCGGCCAGGATCTGGTCCACCATTGTATCAACGACATTGCCACCAGTGGCGCTGAACCGCTGTTTTTCCTGGATTATTTTGCCTGCGGTCATCTCAATTCAGGCGTCTTTGAGCAGGTGGTCGAAGGGCTGGTGACCGCTTGCCGCAACACGGGTGTGGCCCTTCTTGGCGGGGAAACCGCCGAAATGCCCGACCTCTATGCCGCTGACGATTACGATCTGTGCGGCACCATCGTTGGGATAGTCGATAAAAAGGACATTCTGGATGGTTCGGCCATTCGCCCGGGCGATGTGCTCGTCGGCGTGGCCTCCAGTGGCCTGCATACCAACGGATACTCGCTGGCCAGAAAAGTCCTGCTGGCCCACTATCGCCTCGATCAGTACATGCCCGAACTAAGCACTACCCTGGCCGAAGCGCTGCTGGAGGTTCACCGAAACTATTTGCCACTAATCCGAAACATTCGCCAATACTCGGTATTGCATGGCATAGCCCACATTACTGGAGGAGGTATCGAGAAAAATACCCGCCGGTTAATCGGTAAAGGACTGGACCTTCTGATTCTGTGGGGAAGCTGGGAAATCCCACCGCTGTTTCGCCTCATCCAAACCTTGGGCCAAGTTCCTGAAACTGACATGCGACAAACTTTTAATCTGGGTGTGGGACTGGTGATGGCGGTCAGCGCCGAGCAGGTCGATGTCATCTTGCAGCAGTGCAAAGACTCCGGCTACCAGGCTTTCCCCATAGGCAGGGTTATCGAAGCCGATCAAAAATAACAGTTCCAAGGACAACGGTATGTTACACTTGCTATGGGTTGTTTTGTTAAGTTATCTGTTGGGATCTTTTCCCACCAGCATTGTTGCCGGTAAAATACTGCGAGGCATCGATATTCGCCAATATGGCAGTGGAAATGCCGGGGCTACCAACGTGTTCAGGGTTTTGGGGTGGAAAGCAGGGGTGGTGGTTTTGTTGATCGATATAGCCAAAGGCTTTGTGCCCACCGTTTATTTTTACCAGCTGGCGGTGGGCCGGGTAGGGCTGGCGCCGATCGATTTGCAACTGGTTGTCGGCTTCAGTGCAGTGGCAGGACACATCTGGACAGTTTTTGCCGGCTTTAAGGGAGGCAAAGGGGTCGGCACCGGAGCAGGCATGTTATTGGGCATTGCTCCTGCGGCGGTGGGCATCTCACTGATTGTCTTTATTGCTACCGTAGCCCTGACCCGATACGTGTCCCTGGGTTCCATCCTTTCCGCCATCGCCTTTCCCTGCGCGTTGTTCGTGCTGGACCATGTTACCGAAATGACGGTACCTGCTCATCTTTACGCTTTCGGAGTGTTTATTGCCCTTTTAATTTTGTTTACTCACCGGAGCAACATAGCCCGCTTGCTTCGGGGAACCGAAAATCGCATTCAATTTTCAACAAAAAGCCGATAAGGAGGGGTTTTGCATTACCCAGCGGTAGTCACACAAACGCACATCCCCGGGGCACGGTTGCTTAGTCGAGGTAAAGTGCGGGACATTTACGATGCCGGAGACCGCCTGGTCATCGTGGCCACCGATCGCATCTCGGCTTTCGATGTGGTCATGAACGAGGGCATTCCCGGCAAGGGCGTGGTTCTGACGCAGATTTCGGCCTTCTGGTTTCGCCAGATGGCCGACATTGTTCCCAATCACTTCATCAGCACGGAGGTGGATACCTTTCCAGCTCCGTTTCCTGAACATCGAGCTGTTTTGCAGGGTCGTAGCATGCTGGTGGAAAAGGCGGATCCGTTACCTGTGGAATGCATTGTCCGCGGCTATTTGGCTGGCTCTGGTTGGAAGGAATATCGGCGTTCGGGAACCGTTCACGGCATTGCGTTACCTGCCGGATTGGAAAACGCCAGTCGTTTGCCTGAACCTCTGTTTACGCCTTCCACAAAAGCAGAGACCGGCCACGACGAGAACATCACCTTTGAAGACATGGCTCGGCTTGTGGGACGGAATCTAGCCGAAACCATTCGCAAAATCAGTCTGGCCATTTACCAGCAGGCAGCGACCCTGGCCGAGGAAAAGGGTATCATCATTGCCGACACCAAGTTGGAGTTTGGCCTCCAGGGCGAGCGACTGTTGCTGATCGACGAATTACTCACCCCGGATTCCTCCCGGTTCTGGCCCAAGGCAACCTATCGGCCCGGCCGGAACCAGCCCAGCCTGGACAAACAATACCTGAGGGATTATCTGGAAACCCTGGATTGGGACAAAACCCCACCGCCACCGCCCTTGCCGGAGGAAGTGATCGAGAATACTGCCGCTAAATACGCGGAAATATTGCACATTTTGACCGGAAAGACGCTGGACGAATTTGTGGATTGAACCGTGGAGAGCGCTGGTGAAAGATGGTGATCTGAAGGACGCCCGGAAGGTAGCCGTTATCGGGGCCGGTAGCTGGGGAACCACCCTGGCCCAATTGCTGGCCGAAAAGGGTGTTTCAGTGCGCCTCTGGGTCCACGACCCTCAACATCTCAAAGCGATGGCAGCCGAAGGGGAGAACCGGAAGTATCTTCCCGGGATTAAACTTCATCCCACGATTGGCCTTTGCGGTGAGTTGGCGGAGGCCTGCTCAGGCGTTGGCGCAGTGGTTATGTGTGTCCCTTCCCATGCCATGCGCCAGGTAGCCAGGGGACTGAGGCCGCACTTGCCCGACGGTGCAATCGTGGTCAGTGCCTCAAAAGGCATTGAAAACGAGACGTTATTGCGCATGTCGGAAATCCTTGCTCA
>RFHE01000182.1 GCA_003696445.1 Calditrichota bacterium
ACCACCACATCCTTTTGCTCCAGGGCCTGGAAAGCCTGTTCCAGCAGCAGTGGGGTCAGGTCCAGGCAGTCGTTTCCGACCACCACAATCTGCTCGAACCCGCGGGCGGCCACCGCCTCCAGGGCATGGGTCAGCCTCTCTTCGAAGCTGTGGCCCTGCTGGATGATCAGATGGTCCGGGCCGGTGCGGGACGGTTGAAAACCGGCGTCGGTGGCCACAAAAAATTCAAAATCGGTTACAGCACGGGCCTGCGCCACCACCCGGCTCACGTAGTCGATAAATTGGCGAAGGATGGATCGGGTGTGAATGGGGCAGCGTCCCAGGCGCTTCTGTGCTGCCTCCACCTCCGGGCGGTGGGTGAACAGAACCAGCGCCCTGCGCGGGCTCCGGCCGGCTGTGCTTTCCTGAGCTTTCATGGCCGATAAGTTATCCCGGTCGATTCCCATTCAATGTAAGGCGTTTTACACTCTCAGAAAATTGTTTGCTGGAACCGTGGGCAAGTCTCGCTTCGGTTGTTACCGGAGCCGTTTTTCGGTTGCTCACCCGCGTTTTGTGCCCTCCGGCCCGGGTAAGGTTGCCGCTTCCGGACTGCCGGAAGGCTGTTGCCCCGAAGGCAAGCTCTGTTCGCTCCGGGAATGGCGCCACCAGGCGTGAAAAATGGTCCACAGGATTTTACTGCCCGCGCCGACCACCCCGCGAACAGTGCCGGTAATTTTGCTTTTGCCGATTCGCTTGCGGTAGCGGACCGGCACCTCCAGAACCCGCAGCCCGTGCAGGGCGGCTTTGATTTGCATTTCCACCGTCCAGCCGTAGTCGCGGTCGGCCATGTCGAGCCGGAGCAGGCTGGCATAATCGATGGCCCGAAACGGCCCCAGATCGGTGAAGTGCACGCCGAAGAAACGCCGGATCAACCAGCAGGCCAGCCAGTTGCCAAAGCGCGCCTGGGGTGCCAGCGCCCCTTTTTGCGCGCCGCCGCGGGTGCGTGAGCCGATCACCAGCTGGTAGCCTTCAAGCACAATCGGGTCCACCAGCCGATCCATTTCTTCCGGAAAATCGCTGTAGTCCCCATCCAGGAACACCACCACGTCCGGTGCGTTCAGGGCGGCCATGCCGGCCAGGCAGGCCGCACCGTAGCCCTGTTCGGGCTGAAACACCACCCGCGCCCCACCGGCACGGGCACGCTCGGCCGTGGCATCGGTGGAGGCGTTGTCCACCACAAGCACCTCATCCACCCAGGCGGGGATGTCGGCCAGCACCCGCCCGATGGACCGCTCCTCGTTGAATGCGGGAATGATGACCGAAATGCGGCAGTTATTGCGCATCGGGCACCTCCAGACCGGGTACGGCCGGGCCGCGGCGCTTCAGCCAGCCCAGCCGTCCGGAAAGCCATTCGTAGCCCAGCCACAGCAGCACCGGGCCGAATTCCAGCCACACCCCCCAGGCATCGAACCAGCCTTCCAGCCCGCGGGCGGCCAGCCAGTAACGCCCATAGTAGAGCGGCAGGGTGACGGTCAGCAGGAGCAGGGCCGGGACCGGCTCCAGCACCAGCAGGGGCAACAGCCACAGAGCGTACCAGGGAAACTGGGTGGGGCTGAGGAAAAACAGAACCGCCACCACCACCAGCGCCCGGCGGACCAGCTGTCCGGGGCGATGGATCGGCGGCACGGCCACCAGCAGCGCGGTAAGACCGACCAGAATACCCACGGTGACTCGCGCCCATTGCTGCGCCCAGCCGGGATGAATCCCCCAGTGGGGTAACAACGCCGCCCAGGATTTTACAAACCAGGGGAAGAGAGCATCGTTCAGCTCCCAGCGGGTGGTGTAGTTGGCCAGCCCGGACGCCTGCTCCGGTGTGCCCAGCAACGGCCAGAGCAGCAGCAGCGACAGGGCGGCAAATCCGGCCGCCTGCAGCGCACGCCTGCCCCACCGCCCCTGCCAAGCGCGCAGGAAAAGCGGCAGCAACAGGGCCGGCCACAGCTTGATGCCGGTGGCCAGGGCCAGCAGGAGCAGTGCCAGATTCTCCCGTCTCCGCAACAAAGCCAGCAGCGCCGCCAGCAGAAATGGGAACAGCAATCCCTCCATGTGCGCCGAGTTGAAGAGCTCCTTGATCAGCAGGGGATTCCACCAGTAAATCAGGCTCCAGGCCGGCGGCCGATTGAGCTGCCGGAGCAATGCTACCAGCAGCACAAAGCTCAGCAGGTCCATGGCCAGCAGCACGGCCCTCCAGCCGGCCAGCTTCCAGGGCGCCAGTCGATGGGCCAGGGCGAAAAACAGCTGGGTCACCGGCGGGTAAATGCTTGTCAGGTAAGCGTGGTTAATTCGGGCCAGAACCGGCGCCCCCTCGCGGGCCAGTTGCCGGTAGGCCGGCGGCACCTGTTCGGGATGGCGGCCGATCTGTTCCGGGGCATACCGGTAGGGATGGAGTCCGTGCGCGCTGACGGCGCCATCCCACAGATAGCGATTGAAATCCACCTCCAGAATCGGGGTGGTAGGCCACATGAGCAGTCGCATCAGCAGGCCAACGGCAAAAACGACGCTCAGTGCAGGCAGTCCCTGTTGGCTTCGCCCGCGCCACACCGCCAGCCAGTAGGCCAGTCCGGCCAGCATCAGCAGGCCGATCACGCTCAGCGTGGCCCCGCCG
>RFHE01000183.1 GCA_003696445.1 Calditrichota bacterium
GTGACGGCCACTTTTTCTACCGTTGCCGTAACCGACCAGAGCAGGGCAACCGCCAGCATCAGACGGCTGCCCCGATTGCGAAACAAATGGCGAAACGGTTGCAGCAAACTGGCCGAATCGGCATGCAAACCGTAAGCCCCGGAAATAATGAGGACAATGCCCAGTGCCCCCAACCAGCCAGGCAACTCACCCAGTAGAAACCAGGCGATGGGAATCATGAACAGCGGCGTAAAGGCAGTAAAGGGAAGCGTCAGGTAAATGGGGGCGGCCTCCAGCGCTTTAAAAAATAGATTCCAGGCAACCAGATTAATCGCCCCACTGGTGATCGTGGACGGTAAAAAAGAATCCCAACGAACCGGTGGCAGGCCGCGCCACAGCAAGTAAGCTGCTAACAAGGGAATGGCAAAGAAAAATGTTGCCCAGGCCAGTACTTGGGAAGGGAAGCGTCCAGCCAGAGCCTTACTGTAAGCGCCCTGGGCTCCGTAACTCAATCCGGTTAAAATGGCCAGCCAGTAGGCAGTGGACATGATGGGAATGTTTGTCTGGTCGGTTTTAAATGAATTGCACCGGTCGGCCTCGACGCCCCAGGCTGCTACCGGCTGCCCGGGCTGGGGACGCAAGCCAATCAGCCCCTCCAGATCATCCTAAAGAAAGTGTCGGGTCAAATGCTCGCGCAAATAGTTGAAGGCATCTTCTGGGGTACTGGCAAAATACATCAGGTCAAGATCTTCCGGATCGATGACCAGCGCCTCGACCATGGCCTCGAAGTTAATCACCTTCCGCCAGTGTGCTTCCCCGTAGATTACAATGGGCAGGGGCTTCTGGACCTTGCGGGTCTGCAGGAGGGTCAACACCTCCCACAATTCGTCCATGGTGCCAAAGCCCCCGGGGAAGATGACCAGTCCTTTGGCCAGGTAAATGAACCAGAATTTGCGCATAAAGAAGTAATGGAATTCGAAATTCAGTTCTGGGGTAATATAGGGATTGGACCCTTGCTCGGTGGGGATGGAGATATTCAGGCCCACCGAGCGCCCGCCGGGGACTTCGGCGGCACCCCGATTGGCCGCTTCCATAATGCCAGGTCCCCCTCCGGAGACAACCAGAAATCGGCGATGTTTGTGATTCAAACTGAGCGACCACTCGGTCAGCATTCGGGAAAGTCGGCGGGCATCCTCATAATACCGGGAGAACTCCAGGTGTTTCTCCGCGCGTTGTAAAGCCCGCTCATTTTCCGGAGAAGGATCTCTCTGCAACCGCTCGCGGGCCTGCGCCAATTGTTGCTCCGCTTCCGCTCGGCTCTTCACCCGGGCGGAGCCAAAAAATACAATCGTATCGTGAACCTGAAATTTTTCGAAGCGATGTTTAGGTTCCAGATATTCAGCCAGTATGCGTAGTTCGCGTGCAGCAGGACTGCTGAGAAACTCAGGATTCTTGTAAGCTTTCAGAGGTTTTTTCATGGGTTTTACTCAAATACTTAATGATCGCTTCGGCAAATTGTTCTTTGTAACGCGTATGGTTACAGGTAATGATATTTTCGTCCACTACCACGTCTTCGTAAATAAATTTTGCACCGTTTTCCTGTAAGCTCAGGGTGGCGTCGTAATCGGGGAAAACGGTGGCCTTGCGCCCCTTTAAAATACCGGCATTGGCCAGCACCACTGGAGCGGTGCTGATGGCCGCAATTAATTTGTTGAGATCGTTGGCCTTCCGAACCAGCTGATGCGTTTTTTCATCGTCCCATAAAAACAGCCGGGCGGCATACCCGCCAATCAACACCAGGGCATCGTACTCAGCCGGATCCACCTCCTCGATGGCTTCGTCGGGCGTCACACTGCCTTCCAGCCTGCCCAGGGCCTGCTCCAGTTGATTGCTGGCGACAAACACATCCGCCCCTTCGCTTTCCAAGCGTTGAAACAGGTAATCAAATTCTTCTTCGTTGTAATTCTTCTGCCCCACAATCATCAGGATTTGTTTGCCATCCAATCGGTCCACAGTTTCACCCCCACTGTTTTAAAAGGATGATTGGTTTTTCTCGCCAGTCCCCGATTTATTTCTACGGGCAACCCCCTTTGGAAAAATCGGGAAAAGTGAATTTACAACAAATCCCTTTCAGATTGGCAGCGCTTTTCAAATTCTTCTTTCCATCCCATCAGGCGCTCTGTTCCAGTCCCGCTGCCAAGATGGTGGCACGCTCGCCGCGGAGACCGTAAGCCACCCCACGCTTGCCGGGTGCGCTGAAGAAGAGGCCACATCAGGATTCGCATTCAAAGCCGGCCAAGGCTTCTGGATTAACCACCGAAAGCGGCTTCTGCCCCTGGCTGAACAGGATGATGTTTTTCGCCGCCATTTCGGCCATGGCATCCCGGGTGGTGTAGGTGGCACTGCCGATATGGGGAGTCAGCACCACGTTGCTCAATTCCAGCAACCGGGGATGAATGTCAGGCTCGTGCTCGAACACATCCAGGCCGGCCCCGGCAATCCAGCCTTCCTCGAGGGCCCGGACCAGATCGGCCTCTCGGACGATGGCGCCCCGGGCCGTGTTGACAAAAACCGCCGAGGGCTTCATCCTTTTTAACAAGGAAGCGGTAATCAGGTGATGGGTCTGATCGGTAAGGGGAAGATGGAGGGAAATGACATCGGCCTGTTCGAAGAGGGTGGGCAGATCCACCTTCCGGGCCGAATGGTGCTTTTCCAGCTCCGGTTTAGCAGTGCGGCTGTAGTAGAGGATGGGCATCTGCCAGCCGGCAGCCCGCCGGGCCACCGCCGATCCGATGCGCCCAGCACCCACAAGGCCGAGGGTTTTGCCCACCAGGTCTTGCCCGCGCAATAGGAGCGGATCCCAGGCGGTGAACCGGCCTTGCCGCACCAGTCGATCCCCTTCGACCACCCGCCGGCTGACGGCCAGAATCAAGGCCCAGGTTAAGTCCGCAGTCGCCTCGCTGAGGACCGCCGGCGTGTTGGTCACCACAATGCCCTGCCGGGTGGCAAAGGCCACATCGATGTTGTCCACCCCCACGGCGTGATTGGAGATAAGTTTCAGGGAACGGCCCGCCTGGATCACTTCCCGGTCAATTCGGTCGGCCACCAGGCTCACCAGGGCTTCGCATTGGGCCACTTCTTCCAGTAGTTGAGGGCGGGGCATCGGCAGGGGGCCTTCGTACTGACGCACGGCAAAATGGGCCTGCAACAGCCGCAGGCCCACCTCAGGTATCTTCCCGGTAATCAATACCCTTTCGATGGCAGGACGGCGCTTGTGTGCTCTCATGATTGCTGGCGGCGCTTCAGGATGGTTTAGCCCGCAGGAGCCGGCAAAACCTCCGGTTACTGCTGGACGGCCAAAATTTGCTGATAGGCCGGCAGATCGTGCAGGACCTCCAGCGCCTTCTTCACCTGCTGATCGTATTTGAGATTCTGGCGAATGCGGGCTTTGCTACCGCCGATCTTTTCGGCGAATTCGGCTTCCAGAATCTGGCGAATGGTCTCCCGGTCCTTGTCGAAAGCCTGCTTTTTCTCCTGATCCAGTTTCTGCAGGGCCACCTGGATTAAATCCTGCACGTCGTCGCTGTAGGCCTCGTCCCGGGCCACTTTCAGAAATTCCTGCAACTGTTTCTCTCCGGGCAGTTCAAAGGTCACCTTCTCCTTCTCCACCATTACCTTGAAGGCATTCAGGATGCTGTCGTTTACCGCCAGCTGGGGACTGGCCTTCAGCTCCGGATGTTTGGTCAGATAATCCACTGCGAACCGGAAGAAATAGCCGCGGGAAGAAAGCTTGAGCAGGTAAGGATCCAACTCAGGATTGTTTACTTCCACATCCGGTTTAATACCGCCACCCCCGTGGACCACCCGCCCGTTACGGGTGTAGTAGTTGATTTTTTTGTTGTATTCCAGGCTGTCGGACAGATCGACAAAAATTTCCTTGTTCTTTTTGTAATCCTCCTTCTGAATCAACCGGCCGGAGGGGGTGTAGTACTTGGCCGTGGTAATTTTCAGATAGGCTTGGGTGATTTTGTCGATGGGATAGACCTTTTGTACCAGGCCTTTGCCAAAGCTATGGGTGCCGACAATCACGCCGCGGTCCAGGTCCTGAATGGCGCCGGCCACAATTTCCGACGCGCTGGCACTGCCATAGTTAATCAACACCACCAGTGGTGTGTTAGGCAGCAGCGGCTTTTCCCGTGTGTAAAACTTGTTTTCTTTTTCGTGGACCCCGTGCGTGGACACCACCAACTCGCCCTGGGGCAAAAACACGTTGGCCACCTCCACCGCCGAGGTTAGCAATCCGCCGGGATTGCCGCGCAGATCCAGGATGAAGCGCTCGATGTCTCCCTGCTGCTGCAGGTCCCGGATGGCCTGTTTGAGTTCCTTACCGGCCTTTTCGGAAAAGCGCGACAGACGGACATAGGCCGTCCCTGGTTCAATAAATTCGGCAAAGGTGACATCCTTAATCACGATTTGCTCGCGAGTCAGGGTCAGCACAATCGGCTCCACAATGCCCGGGCGCTGAATTTCGATGGTGACCTGAGTTCCCACCGGGCCGCGCAGCTTCTGGGAGGCTTCTTCCAGGGTCATGGTTTCGGTACTCACCCCATCGATTTTGGAAATCACATCCCCGGCCTGGATGCCGGCCCGTTTGGCCGGCGTATCGTCCATGGGCGCAATCACAGTCACCTTGCCGCGCTGCATGGTGATTTCCATCCCCAGGCCACCATAGGTGCCCTGGGTAATCATTTTTAAATTCTGGGAGCCCGGGTCCTCATAAAAAACCGTGTAGGGATCAAAATCCTCCAACATGCCGTGGATGGCTGCTTTGGCCAGACCTTCCGGGTCCACTTCATCCACATAGTTGCGGGAAACGGTTTCGAAAACTTCCTTCAGATAGAAAAGGCCCTTGTCAATTTTGTAATAAATATCCCGGTCCCCGGCTTGCATGGCATTAGTCAGCCAGAAAAAGCTGACCAACAGCAAAGCAATGGCAACCCCCCAGGCCACCCGATTCATTCGTTTCATAAAAAAACCTCCACCGTTTAAAGCACGCCCGGTGCTTGGGTTGTTTTTTGTTCGATTTCCTGAACGGAAAAAATACAGTTTTGTTTGCTCAAAGCAAGCAAATGATTCTAAACGCCGGAACCCCCGGCGGAGTTCATTACCGGCGGCGATTTACCGGGCCGGCAGCCCCCACAAGCGGGATACTTCCGCCCAGATCTGGTGGTGAAGCTGATCAATGGGCAGAAGACCGTTCAAGATGACGAATCGTTCCGGTTCCTGAGCGGCCAAAGCAAGAAAGCCTTCGCGAATGCGGCGGTACAACTCGAGGTCGCCGGATTCCATGCGGTCCCCGGCTTGGCCGGCCTGTCGGCGGCGACGCTCCGATTCTTCTGCTGGAATGTCCAACAAAAACGTTCGGGCCGGCACCAGATGACTGGTGGCAAATTGATTGAGTTGGCGCACAAAGGCAATGTCCAGATTCCGACCGTATCCCTGGTAAGCGGTTGTGGAGTCGAAAAACCGGTCGGCAATGAGAAACCCACCGCCCTGCAGCCAAGGGAGCAATTTTTCGTGGACCAATTGTGCGCGAGCCGCCTCGAAAAGCAAAATTTCCGCCCGCGGGTGCATCTCGCCGTTGACCGGCTCCAGCAAAATCTGCCGAATGGCTTCCGATATTTTGGTTCCACCAGGTTCTCGGACCACTTGAAAGGTTACATTCAATTTTTCCAGACGCTGGGCCAGTAAGCGCACCTGCGTGGATTTCCCGCAAAAATCGAGGCCCTCAAAGGAGATAAACTTACCGGCCAATTGGCTGAATTGGTTCGCGCTCACTTCATTTTGCCTTTTTAAAAAATTTACCTTACAATTCAACGCGATTCTTTTGCCAGCGGCGCTGCATAAACCGGCGATAATTGAGGACAAAGCGCGCCGATTCGTCCACCCCTTGAATAAGCCACAGGCCCATTAACCCGGCCCCGAACACCAGCGACACCAAGTAAGCCCCTAACACTTCAAACAGAAGGACACTGGAAATGGCTAACCACATCAGCCAGGCTAATTCTGCACCCCCACGCAAGTTGCCGGTAAACACAATGTTTACCGCTTTAGGAATCTGGATCAAGGCAAAAACCAGGATGGTGGAAGCCCCAAAGCGAACCACGGCCGGATCGTTGGTGAAAATGCCCAGCCAGCTCTCGCGGAAAAAAATCAACAAAGCGGCCACTAAGATAGAAAAAACCAGCGCCACCCGTGCGGTCACCACCGCCGAGGAGATGGCCCGCTGTTCGGCAGAAGCACCAATGCTTTTGCCTACCAGGGTCATGGATGCCATGCCAAAACCCGTCCAGGCCATGGTTAGCACAGATTGCACCCGCACCAGAACCTGATGGGTGGCCAGGGCCAGGATTCCCATTCGGGCCGCGTAAACGCTGAGCACCAGTTGTCCAATGGCCCACACCAGTTGCTCCACCGTAGTAGGGGCCCCCAGTTTAAACAATTTTTTAAAGGTTTGAAAGTTGATCGATCGAAATTCGCTGAACGGCAGAAACAGGCTCGATTTACGCCGCCTGAGGCTGATCAGCGTAATGACAAAAGCCATGGAATGGGCAATGCTGGCCGCCAGCGCCGCCCCGCGGGCCTCCAAACGGGGAAACCCCCAGTGGCCAAAGATCAGCACGTAGGACAGTGAAATATGGAATAAATTGGCAAACACATTGATTTTCATGCTCAACAGTGTGTCCCCGGCCATGCGCATAATGCCTAGGGCAATGAAATTCAAAATGATCAGCGGGCCAAAGTAGGAAATGGTCTTTAGATAATCCACCCCATATTGACGGGCTATGGGCTGCTTTTCCCGAATGATGGTGAATAGCTGGGTGCCGCCGAAATACCACAACAGAGAAATAAAGATAGAAAGAATGCCGCCAATAATCAGAGCCTGGGCGAACACATGATTGGCATTCCAAGTGTCGTTGTTGCCCAGGTAGCGGACGATGATGATGGAAGCCCCAACCACAAAGGTTAGAACCACGGTGAAGGTCAGGATGATGATTTGAAGGGCAACCCCTACGCCGGCCAGGGCTTGGGTGGAAATGTGGCCGATAAAGATGGCCTCGACCAGCCAGATGATGGTTTGCGAAGACAGATCCAGCACGGCGGGCAGGGACGTTTTAAGCACATCGCGGAGAGAAGATCGGCTGGTGCTGACCAAGATATCGCCCTTTTCACTTCATGGCCCGAAAGACACAGAAAAGGGCTCCATAAAGAGCCCTTTTCTGCATCGTTAATTGAAATGAAGCGCTACAGGTTTACTTGTAATACTCGTAATAATCTGCCCCAAGGTGCGTTATCTGTTCCTCACCCATCATGAAGCGTAGGGTGTTTTTCAATTTCATCAACTGGATGAACAGGTCATGCTCCGGGTACAGGTCGGGATGATGCATGGGGCTCTTGAAATAAAACGAGAGCCATTCCTGAATGCCGCTGAAACCGGCCCGCTTGGCCAGGTCCATGAACAGTGCCAAGTCCAGCACGATAGGCGCTGCCAGAATGCTATCCCGGCACAGGAAATCGATCTTAATTTGCATTGGATAACCCAACCAGCCGAAGATATCGATGTTATCCCAGCCTTCTTTGTTGTCCCCGCGGGGAGGATAGTAGTTAATCCGGACCTTGTGGTAGAAGTTTTTGTACAGTTCGGGGTACAGGTCCGGTTGGAGAATGTATTCCAGCACGGAGAGTTTACTCTCTTCCTTGGTTTTAAAGGACTCCGGATCGTCCAGCACTTCCCCGTCTCGGTTCCCCAGGATGTTGGTGGAAAACCAGCCCTGCAGACCCAGCAAGCGGGCCTTCAGGCCGGGAGCAAGGATGGTTTTCATCATCGTCTGGCCGGTTTTGAAGTCCTTACCGGCAATCGGGGTGTGGGTTTCCTTGGCCAGTTCGTAGAGGGCAGGGATGTCCACGGTCAGATTGGGCGCCCCATTGGCATAGGGCACCCCCATTTTCAGTGCCGCATAAGCATAAATCATGCTGGGGGCAATGGCCGGGTGGTTTTCCTTCAATCCTTGCTCAAAAGCGTCCAGGCTTTGGTGAACCGGCTCTGGTTTCAGATAAATTTCCGTACTGCCGCACCAGACCATCACGACCCGATCCAGTTTATTTTGCTCGATGAACTGCTGGATGTCCGCCATCACCATCTGGGCCGCATCCCATTTGGTGGTGTACTGTTTCACGTACGGGCCATCCAACTTTTTGACATACTTACGTTCGAACACACCGGGATAGGGCTTGATGGCCTGCAGCTCGGGCTTCAACTGGTCCAGCAATTGTTTTTCCAGCACTCCGGCTTTTACCGCGGACTCGTAGGCATCCTCCTCAAAAATATCCCAGCCGCCAAAGCTGAGGTTGTCCAGGTCGGCTAGAGGCACAAATTCTTTGATTCGGGGAAACCGCTTTTCGGTTCGTTTACCCAGGCGAATGGTGCCCATCTGGGTCAGGGAACCGATGGGCAGCCCTAGGCCCTTGCGCACCGCCAGCACGCCGGCAATAAAAGTGGTGGACACTGCCCCCATCCCGGGGGTCAAAATGCCCAGCCGGCCCCCTGCCGGTTTAATTTCCACCTTCTTGGATTGTTCACTCATTTACGCATCTCCTTCTTCAATTAAATTTTTTACCGGATTTTTGGATTGATCCACTGTGGGGTGGCCTTTTTCGCTGGCCTTGCTGAGAGCAAATACGTGATACATGCGCTGAAAGGCGGTAAAATTAGCCAGCAC
>RFHE01000184.1 GCA_003696445.1 Calditrichota bacterium
ACAGGAGGTGCCGTTATGAGCCGGTATGCTAACCCCGATGTGCTCGTCTCCACCCAGTGGGTGGCTGAGCATATAAATGATCCCGAGGTGCGGATTGTGGAATCCGATGAGGATGTGCTGCTTTACGACACCGGGCACATCCCCAACGCCGTGAAGATCGACTGGGAGCGGGATCTGCAGGACCCGGTGATTCGCGATTACATCAGTAAGGAGCGCTTCGAGCAGTTGATGAGCGAGAAGGGCATTTCTAACAACACCCGGGTGGTTTTCTACGGGGACAAGAGCAACTGGTGGGCCTGCTACGCCTTCTGGGCCTTCAAGTTGTTCGGCCACCCGCACTGCCTGATCATGGATGGCGGGCGGGACAAGTGGATTGCCGAAGGCCGGACGCTGACCAGAGAGGTTCCTCAGTTTCCCCGTACCACCTACCGCGTCGCCGCGTGGAACGAGGCCAGTATCCGCGCCTTTCGTGACGATGTATTCAAGCACATCGAGGCGCGCAAGCCGCTGATCGACGTCCGCTCCCCGGATGAGTACACCGGCAAGCTGCTGCACATGGAAAACTACCCCCAGGAAGGCGCCCTGCGCGGCGGGCACATTCCCGGCGCCAAAAACGTGCCCTGGTCCCGGGCGGTCCAGGAGGACGGCACGTTCAAATCCGCCGATGAGCTGCGGGCCATCTACGAAAAGGAGGCCGGCCTGAAACCCGACGACGATGTGATTGTTTACTGCCGGATCGGCGAGCGCTCCTCGCACACCTGGTTTGTGCTCACCTACCTGCTGGGTTACAAAAACGTGCGCAACTACGACGGTTCGTGGACTGAGTGGGGCAACCTGGTGCGTGCCCCCATCGAAAAGAACGCGTAACGGCGCTCAGCAAGGGTTTTTTCGGACAGCGGCCGGTTGCTCCGGCCGCTTTTTTATTTTCCACCCCCCTCCCCCACTCCGACTAACAAAACCATTTAATTTAACCCATTGAAAACAGTATATTTGACTTTCCAGATCAGGCGGAGCAGAGGACCGCAATGGCCGGAAGCACGCAGGCAACTTTAAATTGCATAGCATCGCCATGGCGGAATACTTGATCGATGGCTACAACCTGCTTTACGCCACCGGCCTGCCCCGGGCCGGGGCGGCTCCCCTGGAGGACCTGCGCGAGCGGCTGTGTGTTCAATTGCAGCAGTTTGCCCGAGCCGGCCATCACCGGGTAACCGTGGTCTTCGACGGGCAGGGTAAAGGCATACAACTGAACAGGAGCTACCGGAATGTGAAAGTGCTTTTCTCCCCCACCCATCGGGAAGCCGACGAGGTCATCCAGCACCAGATTCGCCGCTGCGGCGATCCCCGCCAACTGGTGGTGGTCAGTTCGGACCAGGACATCCTGCACACCGCCCGGGCCCACGGCGCGACAATCGTCCGCAGCGAGGCCTTTGCCCGCACGCTCTTTGCCGGCCAGGCCTCCCCGCTTAAAGACCTGCCCGAACAGGAAGAAAAACACAAGGACGACCCCACCCTGAGCCCGGAAGAACTTCAGTACTGGCTACGCCAGTTTCAGAACCCACCCAATCAGGAAGACGAAGCGGAATGAACCTCCGTGCCCTGTTACGCAACCGGCGATGGATTACCTTGGTGCTGACCGTGGCCGTGGCGGCGCTGCTGGCCATCAACTTCTGGAGCTGGTTGTTTTTGCGGGGCATGGAGAAACAAATCCTCCGCCAGTTGCAGATCCAGCTTCAGTACATCGGCAAAATCACCGCTCAGAGCATCGAGGCCCAGAGCGTCTCCGGCTTTGATCTGGAACAGCTTGTGCCCGGCAGCGAAACCTCGCCGGAAGCCCTGTTTTACCAGAACCTGCTCTGGGAGATCAAGCAGAGTGGCAATCTGGAAAATGTGGTCCTGCTCCGTCCGGACAGGACGATTCTGGTGGATCAGCGGGTGGAATTCCGTGTCGGCCAGCCGCTGCGCTATCTGCCCTTAAACGACAGTCTGTTTGCCCGGGCCCTGGCCGGAGAACCCACCCTGCCGGAACTGATCCGGGTCGCCGATCAATACTTCCTGACCAGCTACACACCGGTTCTCAATGAACTGGGCGAAACGGCCGCCGTGCTGATCCTGGAGGCACCGGCCAGCTTTTTTGCCAATCTCAAGCAGTTCGAGCGGCTGCTGCTTTACCTGGGTGTGGCGTCGGCCCTGCTCATTCTGGCTTTCGGTGCGCTGATCCTGGTCGCCCTCCGGGCTCTGCTGGACAGCGAGCGCGAGCTGCAACAGAAGGCCCGCCTGGCCGAGCTGGGTCAGATGGCGGCCATGGTGGCCCACGAAATTCGCAATCCGCTCAGCATCATTAAAGGTTCGGCCGAGGTTTTGCGCAAAAAATACGGCGACGCCGATGAGCTGACCCGGTTCATCCCTGAAGAAATTGACCGGCTCAACCGCCTGGTGTCGGATTTTCTCCACTTTGCCCGCCGGCGCCCCCTGCAACTGCAGCCCTGCCGGCCACACCAGCTCATTCAGGACGTGCTGGCGCCCATCGACGATGCCCGCATCCGCTTCCAGCCCGGGGCCCCGGATCGTGCGCTGCAACTGGATCCGGACGCCTTCAAGCAGGTGTTGCTCAACATTCTGGAGAACGCCCGCCAGGCCACCCCGGAGGAGGGGCAGATCACCCTGAAAACCTGGCTGGAAAAATCCGGCCGGCGCTGGTTCTGCCTGCAGATCTGTGACACCGGCAAGGGGATGACTCCGGAAACGCTGGCCAGGGTTTTCGAGCCGTTTTTCAGCACCCGGGCCACCGGCAGCGGTCTGGGCATGGCCATCTCCCGCCAACTGGTGGAACAGATGAACGGCACCATCGAAGTGGAAAGCGAACTGGATCGGGGAACCTGCGTGTTAATTCGTCTGCCGGCATGAGTGTGGAAATGGAAAACGCGATGTCTGCTTTCTGGTGGTGTAGCGCGCTGGCCCTGCTGCTTCCGGCCTATGCCGAAATCCACTACCGCCTGCCCGGCCTGCCCAGCCGGTTGTTCCGCCGTGAGCCGGAAATGCTCTTCGATCTGCCCTTTCGGGTCGATCCGGGCCGGCCCATTCCTCTCTTTCTACTGGTGAAAGATGCCCATCGATTTCCCGTACACCTGAAGGAAGCCACCGTACAGCTGACCCATCCTGAAAGCGGCGAGCAGATCCGGTTTACCTTTCCGCTGAACCGGGAAGTCCGGGACCCCCTGTGGCATCGGGTTCTGCTGCTGAAAAGGGAGAAACTGCCCCGCAGCGGGGACTACACGGTATGGGCCTGGCTGGAGTACCGGATTGGCGGCAGGCGGCGACGGCTGATGCAGGACAATTACCCGGGGCGGCGAAAACCGCCCTTCCACCTGCACCTTGGCGAGGACGCATTGCCAGCGGGCAGCGGCTGGCTGTGGGGCGATCTGCACACCCACAGCAGCTACACGCGCGATCAACTGGAATTCGGCGCGCCGCCCGAGTTGTTGGCCCGCAATGCCGAAGCGCTGGGCCTGCGCTTTGTGGCCGTCACCGACCATTCCTACGATCTGGAGCCTCCCTCTTCGGAGCCTTTTCCACCCCCTGATCTGCAAGCGCCCTGGGCGGCGTTTCAGAAAGAGATGGATGAGTGGGCAGCCCGGCAGTCCGGAGTGGTCCTGCTGCGCGGGGAAGAAGTGTCCGCGGGCAATCGGGAGGGACGGAACGTCCATGCCCTGATGCTGGGCAACCGGACCCTCTATCCCGGCCGGGGAGACGGCGGCCGCCATTTCTGGCGCAACCGGCCGACCCTGGACCTGCCTCGCCTTCACCAGCGGCGCCGGGAGGACGACCCCCGGGCCCTTCTCTTTGCCGCCCATCCGCTGAGCCGCCCGCCGCGCTCCCAGCAATGGGTGCTCAATCGCGGCCACTGGACCGGTAAGGATCTGGACCAGCAGGGTATCCAGGGATGGCAGCTCCTGAACGGGCCGCTGGACCAGGCCTTCTGGGAAGGGCTGACCCTGTGGAAAAAGGCCCTGTTGAAGGGAAAACAGATCGTTTTGATCGGCGGATCCGATGCTCACGGAAACTTCAATCTGTTCCGCCAGATTACCCTGCCCCTGCTCCAGCTGGTATGCAAACCGGTGCACCGCCTGGGCGAGGCGCGAACCGGCCTCCGCTTGCTCACCCCGCCGAGCGAATCGGCCCTTCTCGAGGCCCTCCGCCAGGGCAGGGCCATTGTCTCCAACGGCCCGTTCCTGTCCCTGCACCTGGCGTCGAAAGAGCGCTCCGTTCATATCGGCGAAACCGCGCCCACCGTGAACAACCCGGACCTGTGCATTCAGGCCATCAGCAGCCGGGAATTCGGAACCCTCAGCCAGCTCTGGCTGCGCATCGGCCTGCTCGCCGCCGGTTACGAGCTCAGCCTGCCGATCCCCCTCCAGCCGAACACCTACCGGCTGGAACAAAAACGGGCGGTTGCCCTGCCGCAAGGAAAGGCCTATATTCGAGGCGAACTTGTGACCAGAAAAGGCGAGCAATTATTCTACTGTTTCACCAACCCAATCTGGATTGGCCTGTAGGTTTCCCATGAACTGGCGATACACCATTTTTCTGCTCCTGCTGGGCCTGTGCGCCGGCCGCCTCGGGGCTCAGAGCACCGATCCGGAGACCATTCATGTGGACACGGTGATGGTGTTCGGCAACGAGAAAACCCGGGATGAAGTCATCCTGAGAGAAATTCCCTTTCAATTCCCGGCCGACCTCACCTCGGACGATCTACAACTGATCCAGAATCGCCTCTACAATCTGTTTCTTTTCCGCCGCCTGCAAATGGCCCTGCAGCCGCTGCAGGACGGTCGCCAGGCCCTGCTGGTCATTGTGGACGAACTGTGGTACATCTACCCGGTGCCCCTGTTGTTTACCAACGACCGGGAATGGGACAAGCTCAGTTACGGCTTCGTGGTAACCCACTACAACTTCCGGGGGCGGCACGAGCGCTTGACCGCCGGGGGATGGCTGGGTTACGACCCGGGATTTATCCTGGATTATCGGAATCCCTGGCTGGGCAGAAACGCCCGCCTGATTCTGGAAGTGGGCTTCTTCCTGCGCCGCATTGCCAACAAGATTGAACCGTTCGACGAACACCATCTGGGAGCCCGGATCGGCATCGGGCGGAAATTCACTCTCAATTTTTCCGGCAAACTGGCCGTCGAGCTGCGCCGAATTGGCCTGCCCGCCCAAGCCGCCCACTACAGCTTCTCTGGAACCGATCGGGACCTGGCACCCAAGGCCAGTCTGGAATTGCGCTACGACACCCGGGATCTTTACGAATTCCCCTCCAGGGGGCTGTTGCTGGATGTGATCCTGACCCGCAATGGGTTTACCCGCCGGCAGGCCAACTTCTGGCGGCTTGAATCCGATACGCGGATCTACCTGCCCCTTCATTCCCGATTGACCCTGGCTGCCCGCAATTTCGGCCAGTTTAACCACGGCCCCCTGCCTATTTACGACCGCATCTACATCGGCTATGCCGAGCGCATCCGGGGCTACTTCAATCGGGTCATGAGCGACGAAAACCTGCTCCTGCACAACCTGGAACTCCGTTACAGCCTGTTGCCCATTCACTACTTTTCCGTACAGGACCAGAAATTGCTCTCCAGCCTTACCGAAAGCCTTCGTTTCGGCATCAGCCTGAGCCTGTTTGTGGACAGCGGTATCGTATGGAACGATGCCTCCCAGCTGGCCCTGAAGCGCTACTTTACCGGCTACGGCGTGGGTCTCCACATTTTTCTGCCCTACGTGCAACTGCTGCGCCTCAATTATGCCCGCAACGACCGGGGCGGCAGCGAGTGGATTCTTGAGGGTGGTGTGGCGTTTTAGCCGGATCCGGTTCTGTTTTTCAATTGAAGCGTTGGTTGGCCTCCCCGGCACCATAGGTGGGAGCGGAGAAAGGCCGCGCCAGCACGAGACCCCTCGACTTCGTTCCGCTGGCGCGGAACGCCGATTGGGATGACAGCGCCACTTCCTCTCGAACCTGGCAACAACAGTGTTGCTTCCCGTGCTTGTCGGACTACCGGGATTGACAAAATTGAGCAATGGCCTTGCCTGGCAGCGGTCATTCCGACCGGAACGAAGCGGAGTGGAGGAATCTCACGACACGCCTCGCCGAAAAAAGCAGGTGGCGGCCTGCAGAGGCCGCAGCAAAGAGAGACCCCTCGACTCCGTTCCGCTGGCGCGGAACTTCGCTCGGGGTGACAGAAGCACGACCTCCAGAACCGGGTGACAGCGGCGGTGCCTCCCATGCCAGCAGGACTTCCGGGGGGTCAGCAATTTGAAACAGGCGCCCCGCCAGGCAGCGGTCATTCCGACCGGAGCGAAGCGGCGTGGAGGAATCTCACCACATGACTCGCCAGCAAAAGCAGGTGGCGGCGTGCAGAGGCCGCAGCAAAACGAGACCCCTCGACTTCGTCCCGCTGGCGCAGAACTTCGCTCGGGGTGACAAAAGCACGACCTCCATAACCGGGTGACAGCACCGTTGCCTCCCATGCCGCACGGTCCGCCGTGGCTCGGCAATTTGAAACAGGCGCCCCGCCAGGTAGGGATCATTCCGACCAGAATAAAGCGGAGTGGAGGAATTTCACGAAACGCCTCGCCGAAAAAAGCAGGTGGCGGCCTGCAGAGGCCGCAGCAGCACGAGCCCCCTCGACTCCGTCCCGCTGGCGCGGAACTTCGCTCGGGGTGAAAGCGGCGGTGCCTCCTGGTCGGGTCATTCCGGCCGTAGCGAAGCGAAGGGGAGGAATCCCTCGCAAAGCCTCACCAGCAGAGGCGGGCGGCGGTGGGGACAGGCCGCAGCAGCACGAGACCCCTCGACTC
>RFHE01000185.1 GCA_003696445.1 Calditrichota bacterium
GCGGCTGATTTTAAGTTTATTTAGCCGCGGATCAACGCGGATGGACATGAATTTTGGAAGGAAAATATTCACCAAAGAATCTCCTGTCGAGAGACCCCGAATTGGAGGGGGCGTCGAGACTTCTCTTAAGGTTTTACCATTTTCGGCTCGTTGCGCAGGCGCCGGACTCGGCTCCAGTCGAAAATGGCACAAAAAGCCAGCGGCTCTTAAAGTGACTCGTTTTGCAATGGCTGAAAAAAGGGCTCGTTGGAGCCCTTACCGGGGGCTGTCTAAAAAATCTGGAACACTGTAAATTTATGCAAACAACTTTTTCAATGGCGTGGGACTTAAATCAACTCCCCCCTTTCTTGCAAGAGAGAGGATGAATGGGGTGAGTTCCCTACAAATAAAGGGATACAAGGTTCTTGATTTTGTTTAAATTGCCGTGTTTAGTTGAATAACTGCGAGTGCAGGCGCCCATACTAATGCAAGCGCCGATATGCAACAATGCGCAAATATATTCACCTTGCTTTACTTTTTGGTCAGTCTCGTTACGTTTTGCGCGCATCCGCGCCAATCCCCTACAGGGCCGTTCGAGCGCAAGTGTGAAGCCTGCGGCGATCGGCGGGCTCATTGCGCGATTTGGAATACACGTTCATTTCGGAATTTTCGCGGGCACCAGGTCAAGGCCGATGTCAGCGCAAGGCCCGAGGGACCAGAGCGGCCGATTTTCCGGGCAACCAACATTGGCAGGTAAGCGCAGCTAATTTTTGGAGTGTTAGTCCGGACCGGACCTCTTTCCAGCCCGGCTTGCAAATCGGGCGCTGGAAGGTTACTTTCCCTTCGAAAACAAAACCGGAAAGACGGCCATGTTTTTTCTTCCCTTTGTTTTTTTCTTCTTCCTGTTCTACCTGGGTCTGCTGGCCTTGCTCTTTTTTGTCATCCAAATCGAAGCAATTGAATTTGCCTTTCAACGGATCGGCATTCCGGGGGACATGGTGTTTACGGTGCTCTTGCTTTCGCTCCTGGGCAGCGGCATAAATATTCCTGTGAAACACATCGTGAGCCGTCAGCCTGCACCGGCCCCTCTCTCCCGATTCCTGTCCTGGAAGTTTCCCCTGGTGGCCCCGGTGGTGGAAAACCAGACGATTATTGCGGTCAACGTGGGCGGGGCGGTTATTCCAACGCTGATTGCCCTGTACTTGATGTTCAGCCATCCAGGATTGTTGCTTCAAAATCTGGTGGCGGTGATCATTGTTTCACTGATCATCCATCGGCTGGCCCGTCCCATCCCAAGGGTGGGCATTGCCACCCCCGCGCTGCTGCCACCACTGCTGGCTGCCCTGGTGGCCGAACTACTGGGCGGAACCCACCAGGCACCGCTGGTGGCCTACGTTTCCGGCACCCTGGGCACACTGATCGGAGCGGATTTGATGAATTTGAAGCGGATTCCCGAGCTGGGTGCGCCGGTGGCCTCCATCGGCGGGGCGGGTACCTACGACGGGGTGTTTTTAACCGGCATCGTGGCCGTGCTGCTGGCCTCCCTGTAAGCGCTTGCAGAACCAACGGCCTTTGCGGACTCGTTCTTACTTTTTGAATTCAGGCAATACCACGCGAAAGGTCGTTCCCTGCCCAGGTTGGGATTCCAGCTCGATACGGCCTTTATGTTCGTCGACGATTTTTTTCACAATGGCCAGCCCCAGGCCGGTACCGCTTTCCTTGCCGCTGGTCACAAAGGAATCGAACAGGCGGTGCTGAATCTCCGGGGGGATGCCCGGACCGGTGTCTTTAAAGACGAACACCACCTCGCCGGGTCGATCTTCCACCGTAAAGGTGAATTCTCCCCCCTCGCCCATGGCTTCCAGGGCATTCTTGGTAATGTTGAAAAACACCCGCAGCAGCTTGTCCTCATCGGCATAAAGCAACTTGTTCGAGTTCACCGATAAGTGCAGTTGAACGTTGGATTTTTCACACATCTGGCGCAGTTGCGGTTCAAAGCGCTTGATCAGATTTCTGACCCCAATTTTACGGGGCAGTATGGTTGTTTTACCCTTGGCGAAATCCAGAATTTCGGTCACCATGCTCATGATGCTCTGGGTTTCCCGGCGGATGATTTCCAGGAACTCGTTGCGCTCCTCTTCGGAAAGATTGGGCTGACGGAGCAAGTCCACAAAGCCGTAAATGACCCCGACCGGGCTGCGCAGGTCGTGCACGATGGTGCTCATCATTTTGCCGATGGCCGACAGGCGCTCCTGCTGGAGGAGGGTTTCGCGCAGGCGGGCCAGTTCCAGGGCGCGGGTAAATTTTTGGGCGACCAGTTCCAGTAGTCGGCGTTCATCCTGAAGCCCCCGGCCACCGGAAGAGGGCACATCTATTGCCAGTAAGAGACCAGCCGGCCGAATGGAAGCAATCAGAATACTGCCTGGATTTTCTGGTGGCTGCAGCCCCGGGAAAACAGTATTCAAAAGCGGCCAGTGCGGCAAAACCCGTTCCCCCTCCGGTTGGTGAACCCACTTTTCCAACTGCTCAGGGAGACCCGCAAAGGCCTGGAATTTTGTTTGACCCCCGTCATCGGCCAAACCGGCCACCCACCCTTCTCCCCGCTTGAACAAGGCGACCACATGGCCGGCTTGCAAATGCTGCGTGGTTTTCTGTAACAGCTTTTCGATGATCTGGTCCAGATTGAATTCTTCACTAAGCAATTGCTCGAATTCGTAGAGCAGATCCATTTCCCGATATTTTTTTTCAATCTGATGAAAGAGTCGGGAATTGGCGATGGACACAGCCACCTGAGCGGCAATGGCTTCCAGAAGATGCTCGTCCTCGGGGGTGAAGGGGCCGGATTTTTTATTGAGTACCTGAATCACCCCCAGCACTTCGCGCTGATTTTCCGGACTGAGCGGCTCCCAGATGGGCATGCACAGGATGCTGCGGGTGCGATAGCCGGTGCGCTTGTCCGTGCTGGGATCGAAGCGGGAATCCTGGTACGCATCGGGAATGTTCACCGTCTCGCCGCTGGCGGCCACATAACCGGAGATCCCTTTCCCCAGTTTCTGGCGGATTTCGCGCACCTCGGCTTTCTGGGCAATCAGCGACCAGATTTCCTGGCGCTCGCGATCCACCAGATAGAGGGTGCTGCGATCCGCTTCCATCAGCTCGGTTACTTCCTGCATGATGAGGTGGAGCAGTTCTTCCAGCCGCAGCGTGGAACTCAGGGCCTTGCCGATGCGCTGAATGGAATAAATCTCCCGTTCCTTGTGGGCCAGTTGCTCGCGTAGATGCTTCAGGGCGGCTTTCAATTCGGTAACGGATTCATTGGATGGCTGCATGGGGCACCTGTGTTTCTTCCCTTAACCGAAGTTGATTGACCTGGAGGTGGGCCTGTCGAATAGGCTCGGGCACCCGATAGCGCGGGCTCGCCTGCAGGGCCAGGCGAAGGGCGTCCTCGAAGGTGATGAAATTGCCTGGTGAAACAAAAATCGGTTTCACACCGGTGCGGGTTCTCAACACCCAACCGATCTGTTCCTGGTCCGAATAGAGCACTTGAAAACTTCCCCTTTCCCAAGCCGGCTCCTGGTATTGGCCGATCAGGCGGCTTTTGGCGCAGCCCACGGCCGGCTTGCCCAGCAGGGTGGCCAGGTGACAGGCCAGGCCAAAACGCCGTGGATGGGCATAACCATGCCCATCACACACAAGTACATCAAAATCTTCGGTTAACCGACGGAAAATCTTCAGTAAAACAGGAATTTCTCGAAAACTCAGGTACCCGGGTAGGTAAGGGAAATTGACCGGTCCGCTGGCTGTGTGAACCGACCGGAGCTTAAGGGAGGGAAACTCCAGCACTACCACTGCGGCGTACAGGCGAGTCCCTTTGCAGGAATAGGAAATATCGGCGCCGGCGATGGTGCGTAATCGGTCCCAGCGTAGCGGCTGGTTCAAATCCAATCGGGCGCGCAATTGCTCCTGGAGTGCACGCGCCTCGGCAGCGGTTTGAGGCCACTCGTGTTCAAAGGGAATAATCATCGGCTTTGGCGCCAGCCTAGAAGCTAACCACACGGCCAGGCGCAGACCGGGTTAACTGGAGGGCTGAGTTTTTTCCTCTTCGATAAAACTGGCCACCGCCCGCTCAGCCGTCTCGTAGGTGTCGAATAACCCGATCAGTTTGGTGATCATCAGGATGCTCTGCACCTTGTCGGTCACACTGGCCAGTTTCATCTTGCCGCCGGCTTTCTGCAAAGAGGTCATGCAGGACATGAGGACGCCCAGGCCGGAGCTATTCATCCACTTCACCCCTTTTAAATCAATCACCACCTTTTTGATGCCGTCGGCAATCAGGCTTTTAATGCGATCGTGCAAGGCAGTGGTGTCCGGCCCTCCCATCATATTGCCGGATAGGGTGAGGATGGCAATATCTCCTTCGATTCGTTCCTTAATTTTCATGGGCTCTCCTCCTGTCGGGCGTTTTATTTTAATTGGACTTATGAATCCAGCATTGCAGGTAGCTGGATCACATCCCCTGGTCGTAGCTGATTTAATTTATCCACCGGATTAAAATAAAGCAAAATATTTACCGGAATTTTGTGAATTTGCTCGGCAATGCTCCACAGCGATTCGCCGGGCTGAACCACATGGGTGGTCAGGTAGATGGGGCGGTGGAAGTCCAGCACGCTGCTAAGCAGCTGCAAATGAAATTGCAAGCGCCGCCGGAGGAACTCTTGCGGACTGACTCGGGAGAAATCCACCCGCAGGATCTGGCCCGCGTAAATCGGCTGGCGGCGGGTCAGGCCATTGAGCTGGCGAATGCGATAGGTGGGCAAATTCAGCCATTCGGCAATATGGCCCGGGGTTTCTTCCGGGAAGACCACAATGCGATTGTTTCTGGGCTCCAGCTGCCGACGGAGGTGCAGCAATAACTGGTTTAGGACCACCGGCCGTGAGAGCGAGACCGTTTGATCCTGAGCGGATGCACGCTCCGTGGCGTGCCACCGCTCAGGAGCCGGCCGGGGCACCGCACTGTCGTTCAAATCCACTGCTGTCGGGACCGGCGCGCGGCCGGCCGAAGATGCTGCCCGTCCCTGGGCGAGGCCTGGGCGGGGGCCTTCCGGCTGGAGCGCCGCCAGCGAAGCGACCGGCTGGAGAAATCGTTCCACGGGCTGGTTCTGAAGAACCTCCTCCACAGCGGGCTTCAGTCCGGCAAAGATCGGTTCCGGATGGATAACCGGGGCCGCTTGCGGCACTGTGGCATGGTGCGCCGGTGGCAGGGCTTCTGATTTGCCCTGCGGGCTGGGGGCATTCCGGGCCAAAGCCGCGTTGGTACCGGACAGCCATCGATCGACGGCCAGCAGATCGGTGCCGGCAGGCAAGCGGATTCGGTAACCGGCCGGGATGGCTCGCCAACCCCGCCAGACCGCAGTCCGAAAAGCCGGGTTCAGTGCCCGCAGCTTTGTCCGATCCAGAGCCAACGCTCTAATTAAATGAGGCAGTCGCACCGGGGCCGCCAGGGTGATCTCCACAAACTGAAGGGGTGGTTGAGGCTCGAGATCCGGGAAGTAAATTGACAGGCTGTCCATGAGCTCTACAATAGCCAGAAACTCCGGGTAAAAATTGCGCGAGGCAAAGCCAAAGCTGCGCCGCAGGTAATTTTCCCGGATTTTTAAATAATCCCTGCCGTAGCGGCGCACGGCCCGCTTCATTCCGGCCAGGCCATGATTGTAAGCGGTGATGGCCAGTGCCCAGTCCTGCAATTGGGCATAGTTGTAAGCCAGCAGCCGTGCGGCCGCACGGGTAGAAACAAACGGATCGAAACGCTGATCCACCACCCGGTTGATCTTCATGAACAGCCGGGCGGTAGCGCGCATGAATTGCCACATGCCGGCTGCACCGGCATGCGAAATTGCCTTCTCGTTAAAAGACGATTCCATGTGGGGTAAATACACCAGGGCTTCCGGCAGCCCTGCCTCCCGAAACACCTGCCGGATGTAAGGCAGATAACGGTAGGACCGGCGAACCCCCTCCACAAAACGTTCGCGGATGCCCTGCTGAATGCGCACGTTGCGGGCGGCGCGGCGCAATGAGTAGTTGAATTTTAACTGGCGGAACTGTGCCAGTACCCTCCTTTCCAGCGAATCCAGTTGAAGCGTATCGCCCCGATGTAGCTTTAACGCCAGGGCCCTCAAACGGGATTGCCAGCGGCGCCGCTCTCCTTTAAGGTACCGTTCGCAGGATCGTTGGGAGAGGGTAGTATCGCAGTGGACCACCGCGTAAACCAGCCAGGGGAAACGGGCATCGTGAATCAAATAGTCGTTCTGGTGGTAGCGCACAAAAACCTGCTTCCAAAATCCCACCTCGGCCGCCAGGTTGTCCCGATAGGGAAAGGTACCGGCCGGCAGCAAGGTGGGTAAGAAGACCAGTGCCAGCAGCGCCCACACCAAGACTCGAGGGCCATGCTTCATCGATCCGACCAAAAGTTTTCCCCTGAACATCTTCAACTACCTTAAGCCCAAAACCCGCTCAATGCAAGACGGGGGAGATTTCTCTGGACTCCGCTCCGTACACTTCGTTTCTCGATGCATTAACGCCTGGATCGATGCCTGCCCTCTTTTTTGTTATCGCCGTTGCAGTGGAAAACTTTCTCTTATTCCTGAATTGCCGGCCGTGTTTCTTCGTACCAGGGCTGGTGGGTCACCCGTTCCGGAAACGCGAGCAGGTCTTCGGGAATCCGATCCGGGTAGATAAGTAAGTAGTAGGTCCAGTAGTAGCGCATGGTCACCCGGACGTAGGTTCGGGTCTGCTCAAACTCGATGTTTTCCATGAACAGGTCGTCGTCACTGGATGGAAAAGTGCGCAACCAGCGATCCACCCGGTGCGGCCCGGCGTTGTAGGCCGCCAGCGCATGATACATGTTGCCCTGGTAGCGATGCAGCAACTGCTGCAAGTAGTAGGTTCCCATCCGGATGTTGGTTTCCGGTTCAAACAACTGGCGCAGATCTTTGAGCGGGAAATTCAGTTGCCGTGCAATTTGCCGGGCCGTGGGGGGGATAATTTGCATCAGCCCGTAGGCATCGGCATAGGAGACGATTTCCGGCTCAAAGGCACTTTCTTTTTTAATCACCGCCCAGACGGCGGCCGGATTAATATTGCGCAACCGGGCATAGTGCTGAATCCAGGGCTCAAAATAAAGTGGATACAATCGTTTGAACAGGAAGGTCCACTGCTCCCACGGTACCTGAGTAAAGTGACGCAAATAAATGCGCCGGAAGAGCCGGTAGGCCCGGCCGTAGTTTTTGACCCGCTCTTGTAGTTCGGCCAGAGCGAACATTTGTTGCCAGTCCTCCGGCTTATCTGCAGCCAGTGCCGCTTCAACTTCCCGCCGGGCAAGCCGCTTACCGAACACCTCCTCCACCCACAGCACCCGGCGGAATTGATTCAGATAATCGGGCAAGTAGCTGACCTGCTGGTGATGCATTTCCCACAGAAGCGAATCCACCAGGTGGTGGACCGAACCGCCGTTTTTGGTCAACAGAAAGGCTTTCAGGTTGTAATAACTGTCGAAAGGATGTCGTGCCAGCGTCTCGAGGGACTTCAGAAACATGGGAGCGTCGTTATCCTTCAGGTAGGCTTTGGCAATCCAGTACTGAAAACGTGCCTGTGCGGTTTGCTGGGTGCCGGGGGGCGTACCGTTCTGCCAGTGCAGGCGCGCCCGCTTAAATTTCGCTTGCCGGTAAAAGGACAAACCGGTTCGAAAACGACTTTCAGTCACGAAGCCGGAACGCGGATATTGCTGAATCAACTTTTGGTAGTAGGTGCGAGCCGCAGTTGGATCCTGCAGCTCCTCGTACAACCAGGCAATCTTCCAGAGCACTTCGGCGGCAATGGGGTCCCGGGGATATCGTTTCTGGAAGCGGGCATAGGCCTTGATGGATTTCTCCGTCTCCCCCAGGCGCAAATAGCAGCGGGCGATGTGCAGATCCACTTCGCGCAAGTAGCGCCTGGAACGAAAATGGCGTCGCTCCCACCGGCAAGCGTCCAGTGCCCGCCGAAAATGGCCCTGCTCGTATTCCAGCTTGATGTTCAACCAGCGTAGGAGTTCGGTTTTACCCACCCGGCGTTGCTGATCCCTCAACAGGCTGGCAGCCAGCTCGACCTGGCCGGTGCGTGTAAGGTAAACAAACAGCGCCTTGATCTGGGCAGCGGTAAGAGACTTGCCTTGTCGGCGTAGGAATTCTAAATAAGCCGATCTGGCGGCGGGATGAAAAGGGTAGTTTTTCAATAGAATCAAGACGTACTTCCGCCAGCTTCTGGACTCGTTCAGACGGTCCGCCAGTGAGATTAAATGGGCGTAGATGTCCCCGGCATCAAATTGCCGATAACTCAGCAAATGCACGTAAAGGGCCTTGGCCTGTGGCCATCGTTTTTGTTGAAAGTAAAGCTCGGCTCGGAGCGAATCCGCCAGCGGGATCAAGGGGCTTTCCGGAAAGCGGTTGGAGAAATTTTCCAGAATGTCCAGGGCCCGGGTGGTGTCCCCCATGGCCAGAACTGCTCGGGCAGCATAAAAGTAGCGGTAGTCAGCCAAAACATCCGGGCCGTTGAATTTTGGCGAACGAAAACGCTGAAAGGCCTGCTGATAGGCGCCAACCTGGAAATAACAGTGGGCCAATTTTTCCAGCGTATTGGGCAGGCGAAGCACAAACAGGGAATCGGCAGCCAGAGCCTGCTGAAAAAAATCAAGGGCTTTGTGGTACTCGTTCTGGCTGTACCAGAAGTTGGCCTGTTCAAGCAAGGAAGGTACCAGATCGCCCGCATCGCTATTGCGTAATCTGAGACCGGCACTGGTAAGAATCAAAACCAGAAACCAGAGCGCCATGCGTTTTCCGGTACCCATTTAAGCCTCCCAATCTAAGCAGCTGCCTTTTCCACCGCCGTCCTGTTGTTTGCATCCGCGAACAAATTAGGGACAAATAAGTTTAGGGCGGGTGAAATAAACCCGATTTGCCGGCTCGATTTTTTTAACACGCCGGAGGGAATCTTCGTGGAGGACCCCCGGTTCTAGAAGGAAAATTTTAACCTCCTGAACGTCTGTTTTGACTTTGGAACGGCCTTTCAACTTCAAGCGCCAACTATTGAAAATACAAGCAATTAAAGCAACAATTCCACTCTTTTAAGAAAAATCTCATCCGGCCTGACGATTTGCTGGAAACTCAACGGTGGATGCTTCGTTTTCTTTATTGAATTTCGCCTTGACTGCCGCAAGGGGGTACTCTAAATTTTGCCCGCTTTCTTGTTCTGCTGTGAGCCCGTAGCTCAGCTAGGTAGAGCAGCGGCCTTTTAAGCCGTTGGTCGCAGGTTCGATTCCTGCCGGGCTCACGAAAGGGGAGACGGCCGATGGCTGTCTCCCCACTTTAATTTGCAGTCCATCTGCCCTGGCGTTAAACCTTTCAAAATCGAAGCCTTCCCGGCCGTAAACCAATATCCCTGCGTCAGCCCCGATTTGCTGTAGGTTCAATTACAGGCGGATTTTTCTCCTGCAGGCCTGTCCTTTTCCAGGCCATTTCCTCCACCCCAAAAAACAAAATTTTTGTCGCCTTAGAGGTTTTGCTCCCGGCACAACCATTTTCCTCACAAAAAAACCTTGACTCTGGACCACCCTCCAGGGTCGAAATTGCCGCCTAGTCCTGTGCGGATCCGATATTCGGTACGTCTGGAATCCAGCACGGAATGAGGAATAGAACAAAAAGGCTCCCACAGTTACCGGCGCCATTTTGCATAATTCAAGAAAAGGGCTTTATTTTGCAAAGCACACAAAAAAGATCGGCCAAAAAGAAATTGCAAGGCTTAGACCTCACTTAGACCAAGGAGGAACTCAACATGAAAAGTTTGACCCTTGTCGTAGGTTTTCTGGTCGCCCTCCTGGCGCTGGCCTGCCAGTCCGGCGATCGGGAAAAAGAGACCGGAACACACGTTGAGGGAATTCAGCCGGTAGCTACCATCCCGGTAGGTAAAGGACCCGATGCCCTGTTTTTAACCCCCGACGACCGGTTTCTCTACGTAGCCAATGTGGAGGATTCCACCATCAGCGTAATCGATACCCGGGGGGACAGCCTGGCAGCCACCATTGAGGGCATCGGTAATCCGTGGGGCTTTGTCCGGCTGGGGCAGAGCCATCGCGTGGCGGTGAGTGGTTACCGGGGAGAGGTGGCCGTCCTGGATTTTACCACCCACAGCGTGCTCTACCAGACCACCCTGGAAGGTCACCCCGGCGGCATCACCGCTACGCGGGACGGCGCAACGCTGTTTGTGGTGTCCACAGAAAAGGACCTTGTTTACCAGCTGGATGCCGCCACCCTGAAGCCCACCGGCAATTTCCCGACCGGCAAAGGTCCCGATGGCGTGGGCATCTCCTGGGACGACCGCAAACTCTACGTCACCAACACGCAGGATGGCACCATTTCGATTATCCAGATTGCCGATAGAACCAACCGAATTCTGAAAACCGGTGGCAAGCCGGAGCTGATTCACTACAATCACGATCACACCATGCTTTACATCAGCAACTTTCTGCTCAATAAGGTGCACCTTCTGAACACAAAAACCGACCGGATAGAGCAGGAAATTACCGGCCTGGATGGGCCGGAAGAGGCGGTCCCCTCACAGGATGAGAAAACGCTCTTTGTCGTAAACTTCAACCTTTCCCGGGTCTGGCTCTACCGGCTGCCTGAACTGACCAGGATGGACCGAGAGCTGGTAACCGGCAACAAGCCCATCGGGGTAATGCCCGCCTATCAGGACAGTAAGCTTTACGTAACCAATTACGGGGACAATTCGGTA
>RFHE01000015.1 GCA_003696445.1 Calditrichota bacterium
GCCTCATGTGAGTCAAATTGCGGACATTGTAGGCCTCCAGCGGAGGCAACTGCACCTCCGGCGACAGCGGTACCAGCTTAAACCGCACCGAATCTGCCGTTACCCGGACGAGCAAAAAATTTTCGTCCACCACCTGGCCCATGCCGGTGGCAATAAACGTCACGTTGCCGACCCGGTCGTAGAAGGCGGCAATGGCATCGTCCCGCCCCCCCACATCGCCGGCAATAAAATAGAACTGATGATCGGGGCGGCTCTGACAGAGCGGATACAGGTCCTTCCAGAAGTTGGATACTCCCATCCGGTTGAAGCGGGAGCGGCCGTTGCTGGCTATCCCCCGGTAGCGGCGATGCCCGTTCCAGATCAGCTCGTGGCAGAACACAAAGATACGGCGGGGGGCTTCCGGCTGTTCGACCAGTCGGCGAAAAAACTGCAATTGCTCGCCGGAAATTCGCCGGGAATCCTGCTGGGTGTCCAGAAAGATGAAGCGGTTATTTCCCAGATCGAAATAATAGTACGTGGAACCGGCTCGTTCAGCAGCAAATCGCCTCCCCTCCGGGGTGTTGTCGTGGTTTCCTAGCACCAGGTAGGTGGGCAGGGGCCATTGTTTCAGTGTATTGCGTACCGCCTGCCAGGCCTCCGGTGATGAGCGACGAACCACGTCGCCGGCGAGGACCAGAAACGCCAGCTCCTTGCCCGCCGGCGATTGCAACAGCTGGTTGAACCGGCGGACGAAGGCCGGGTAAAGGCCCTGGTTTTCGCCCCGATGGCTGCCATAAGCATGGCCGGCCACCGCAAAGCGAAAGTTTGCGGGATCGACCCCCGGTGCAACCGGCTGCGCGATCCGATATTCCCCGGCAAACACCCCGCCCAGATACCCGGCCAGCCAGATCAGCACAACCGGTTTAATGATGGCTGCTTTTCCCGTATTCCACCCCGTAAAGGATTTCTTTAACATTCTTGCGGCTCGGCTTGATGCGCTCGCCATCCACGCGCAGGGATGAGCCGGTCTCAATCAGATAGGGCACCTCGACGTTGCTCAGGCTCACTTTGCGGGCTTCAATCTTTCCAGGCCCGAATTCCGGTTTCTTTTGAAAGCCGGTAAAGCCTACCCGCGAATCGCGAATGGTAAGCCGCCGAATGTCCAGCGAGGAGAGATCCTTGCTGGCCACGGCGATTTCGGCATTGCGAATCTCCACAAACCTGGCCTTGCCAAAACTGTGCTCTCCTACGCTCACCGCCTTATCCCCGACCCCATCGACCAGCAGATTGTTGATGGTCAGGTAACTGCCGGAAACGTCGATGCCGTCGTTCCCGCAGGCCAGGAAGCGCGAATTGTTAATGGCGATTGTGCAGAAATCGGCATCGAAGGCGTCGGACTGCGAGGCCGAGAACAGACAGTTGTCCATGCTGACGGTGGTGCGAACCGTATTCAGCCCGTCCTCACTGCGCGGGCCAACGATCTGGCAATGGTCCAACATCACTGGCGACTGGTAAAAGGTTACCGATCCAGTCAGCGCCCAGCCGCCGGCTGCGGGATTGGACAGGTTCAAGAAGACCACGTAGCGCAACTGTGAGGTATCCGGCGTTCCGTAAACAAAGACGCCTCGTCCGGACGAGTCGCTGGAGGTCACCACGATCGGGGCCTCTTCGATGCCCACCCATTCCAGCGGCGAACGGGAAATGATGGAAGCACCGTTGCGCAGGTCGATCTCCACTTCCGGCCCGGCCAGCACGCGATAGCCGGCAGGGATGATCAGCGTTCGCCTCAGGACCCATCGCCCGGCCGGAATGATCACCTCCTTTGCCCGATCGTCGATTTTCAGGAACGGGAACTTGCGAAAGTTGGGCGGCTGGTGGAGGGGATCCTGCTCGACCAGCGTGACGTCCTCATAGGGCCAGGGGTAAACGTCCTCGCTGGCCACCCGGCTGGTCCCCAGAATGCGGTATTGCACCTTCAGCTCCCGGCTCAAGCTGTCCGCCCACACCAGCCCTTCCGGCAACGGAAAGGCCACCTCCTGGTAGTGAATCAACTCCCAGTAGCGTTTGGGCTTCAGCACGGTTCGCTCGGGCGCGGGAAGAAAGTGCAGATTCTTCAAATTTACACCCAGAATCTCCACCGGCAGGGGCTGGATATTGCCCAGCTGCAGGATGAGCCGGTTCCCCTGCACGGCCTTTACGTGGGCGTGAAAGGCCTTCACCGGGGTCAGGGAACGGCGAATGTACGCCTGATTTTTGTAGAAAACCGACTTCTCAAACTTAAACTCAGGATATTCCCGGTACAGGATGGCCAGATTGTGTTCCAATTCCGGTTGAATGGCCTGGAAAAAGGTATCTAGAAAAGCGGGCTGAGAGACCTCTTCCAGAGCCCGGAAATAGGCTTCCAGAAACTCAGGATCGCGGAAAAACAGGTTCACAAAGTAGGCCTTTCGGTCCCGGACTTCGTTGAGCCACCAGTATCCCACCCGAGGGGAGAAATGGTTTTCGATGCCGATCGGCTCCAGCCGGGAAGTGATGGGATTGAAATAGAACCGGGCATCGTTGGGATCCAGCTCGGAAGCACCGAACAGGACCTTGAGCGCCATATATTTGGCCAGCTTGGGTAAATCGAACACCTGGGAAACAGGCAATTCCTGGCGCCGGAAGGCTTCCAGAAGGGTCACCGCCTTGCGGTAGAGTACCTCCATGGGGGTACCGGGCACGATATTATCCCACTGGGTGCCGACCACCGGGCTGGAGGTAAAGGCGGCCGGGCCACCCACCTCTTTTTTGCCGTGGTATCCGCCGCGAATCCACTCGCTAACAAGCAAATCCTTGCTGAAATAAACAATGGGCCCTTCCCGAAAGCGATTATTCTCGATCAAGCGTTTGCCCAGATGTTCCTCCACCCCGTAAACACCGAGATTTTTCCCATTCAGGCTGACCTCCACAAACTGATAGCGTGCCGAAGGAATGCCCTGACGGCGCAACAGCTGCAGGCAAATCCATTCGTAAATCATATTGCGGGATTCGGGATTGACCAGCGAAAGGTTTTTCATCCCCAGCAGGGTCATCCCCCGCCGCACCTTCAGGCGAAAGGACCATTTCACCTCATCTTTCCAGTGGTCCCCAAACACCCCTTTGAGGCGCATTTTTACGGGGTAATCGGTATTCTGGTAACGAATGGTGGCCGGAACGTAATCCTGAGCGGTGGACTGATTGACGTGATTGATCAGTCCGAGATATCGCTTGTAGGCCAGCTTCTGGTAATGTTTGTGCTTGATGTTAATTTCCAGCCGAGGCGGTTCCACCATCAGACCTTTCGGGTAGTGTTGGACCACTTCCAGGGCATTGGCAAGGAAGGGCTTGATGTAGTTGTAAAAGATGCCCGCTCGATGGAAGAGAAAGCCGCCCACAAAGCCGATCCAGAGGAGAAACGCGATGCCCAGAATCTGCCCGGGCCGGCGGCGAAATGCCCCCCAGGCCCGCTGCCAGCCGCTGGTCTGCTTGTTTTTAATCAGCATTTATACCAATCCCTTGTTTTCCAGAAAACTCACCGTGACCGAATCGCCCAGCTTCTGGAGGGCGTTTTTGCTCTTTTCCAGATCCTTGTAATTGTTGAACTCAACCAGAAAGGAGGCCTCCAGCTGTTCTTTGCTCTCATCAAAGCGCTTTAAATTGACCGTCCGGGCATATTTGCGCAGTGTGGAGACGATGGCCTCCAGGGTTGCCTTGTGGGGATTGTGGCTGGAGACGATCAGTTGAAGATTCTGAGCTTCATCCCCATCCTGGAAGCGATGGCGCAGGGCCAGCAGGCCGACAATCACAACGAATGCCACCAGCGTGACCGCACGCTGATCGGCCCCGAAGCCCAAGCCAATGGCAATGCACAGAAACAGGTAGGCCAGTTCTTCCGGCTCCTTAATGGCTGCCCGGAAGCGAACAATCGACAGGGCGCCGACCAGACCCAGTGACAGGGCCAGCGAGGATTTCACGATGCTGATAATCAGCATGGTGGTCATGGTAATCAGCATAAAATTGCGGGCAAACATCCTTCGGTTGGATAGCGACGTACCAAAGCGCACGTAGGCCACACTCAGCAAGTAAGCCAGCAGGGTGGCCAAAATCAAATTAACCAAAAATCCGAAGACCGGAATTTGTACGCTCTGGGTAACCAGAAATTGTTGAAATGTCTGTACTTTGTTCATCGGCAATACCCTCTTTTATGGAATGTCCAATGATTTGACGAATTTATCTAAGGGATTTGACGAATGATGGGTGGCCCGAGCAACCGGGTCACTGGAACCGGCAAACGGCTCCACAGTCGGATGGCCAGTTCGTATTTGGGATTCTGAGGACTGAGTTCCGGCAATGCATCGCCATCCTGGGCATAGTACCAGTAAAGGGGCTTCTCCTGCGCGCCCCACTGCTTTTTAAACCGATAGGTACCGGTACCCGGCGTACACCGCCCGAAGTCGAATAGTCGGCAGCCCTGTTCAATGGCCAGTTTCATGGATTGCCAGTACAACAACATGTTGGGGCTGAAGCGATTGAATTTTCGAATGGAGGAAGCCCAGGGGATTTCCATGCGCTGATTGTAGGCTAGCAAAAATGAAGCCGCTGCTGGCTCGCCCTCGCGGGTAAATACAACCACAATCCAGCTCTGCTCCGGGAAGTACTCCAGAATGGCCTGGAAAAATTTTCGGGAATACACCGGCGTACCCAGATCCCTCATATTGGTGGAAAACACTCGGTAAAACGCCTCCAGCAAGTCGTTGCGGCCCACTCGCGCGTACATGCCCTCCTTGCCAGGCCGCCGGACCTGACTGCGAACTTTGGCTTTAAAGGACTTCCACAACTGATCGGATTCCTCTGGCAGGGGCAACAGAAAAGTCACCTTGTGCTGCTTGGCAGGGAGAGGTAACATATCCGCCTGCTGGCAGCGCAATTCGATATGGTTTAGCTTCTGCTGTATGCGAAAGCGGTGGAGGGATTCGGCCAGCGGATGGACCTGGCAATCGGTGTGCAGCAATGGGCCACCGTAATTCACATAGGGGCTGGCCACGGCAAAGCAACCAAACAGGCGGGAACGAAATACCGTGAGCGGCACTACACCGGTCCACTGATTGCCCTGCTTCGCCACCACATAATACACCGGATGGCGAAAAACCTGTCGCACCATCTCGTTCCAGCGGCCGGTGTGATAAAGTGTATGCTCAGGATGGGCAGAGACAAAATCCTCCCAACCTTCCGGCAGTGCCTCCTGCACCAAAACCTGTGTTGAATTCATCCCTGGATTTTAGTAATTATAGTAAGAGTAGGTGTACTGATTCTTCTTGCGGTCCACTTTCACCATATTCAGCACCAGCCCCATAATCTTTTCTTCAACCGACGGATATTCATGAAGCCGCCCCACCAGCTCTTCCACATTCGTGTAGCCGGCCCGAACAACTATCAGTGCCCCATCCACCAAATTAGCCAGAATGGCTACATCGGAGCTGGCCGAGATGGGCGGCGTATCCAGAACAATCATGCCAAACTTTGTGCCCAGCAATTGGAGCAGGTCCTGCATTCGCGTGGAGCCGATCACTTCTGTCGGATTAGGGATTGGGGAACCGGCCGGAATAAGAAACAGATTGGGAATAAAAGTTGGGTGAATCACCTTACTCACGTTGTCATAATCGATGGTTGCCCGAGAGACCAGAAAGTCACTCAAGCCGGGCTTTTTCTTGTTGCCAAAGGTGGAATGCTGGACACCACGCCGCAAATCGCCATCGATCAGCAACGTAGAGATCTTCTGCTGGGCAATAGTAATGGCCAAATTGGAAGTTAACAGCGATTTGCCTTCGTTTGGTTGAAGGCTGGTCACCAGAAAGGAATGCAGGTTCTGGTTTTTATTGCGAAACAAAATTTTAGTTCGCAAATCACGGTAGGACTCCGATTCCAGCGTCGGTGAATAATCCAGCGTAATCAATTTGGGGTCGATTTTGCCCCGGCTCTCTTCCAGATTTTTCTCATCCGGCTCCACCACCTGAATCACCGGGATTTGCCCCAACACAGGGTATTGAACCTTCTGGTTCAGATCCTCCACATCCTTGACGGTTTTATCGAAAAAGTCCACCACAACGCCCATGCCCAGGCCGGCTCCCAGGGCAATCAGCACACCAAACAGGCCCTTCTTGATTAAATCGCTGAGGGGATCTTTAGGGGTGGGTGGGGTGGCATAGTCCACAATAAAGACATCGCTGACCTCTACCTGATTTTCGATTTTCGCTGCATTTAAGCGGGAGAGAATTTTCAGGTAAATATCGTTTTTTACCTCCTGGTCGCGGACCAGTTCAGCCAGTTCCAACTCTTTCTGTGGCAATCGTTGAAGTTTTTTCTTCGATTCCTCGATTTGCTGTTGGGTGGAAGCAAGTCTCTGCCTGAGGACGTTCAGCTGATCCTGAGCCGCCTGAAGCAGCTTACTGCGGAAGGATTCGAAATCTTTTTCCACCTGGACCACAAACGGATGGGTGGGGGCGTATTGCTGGAGCAGCGTATTCCGCTTGACAACCAGATCATTGTATTCTTTTTCGAAGGCAGGAGCCAAGGCGACTTTCATATCGGTCAGGTACGTCACCAGCTCGCGGGCCGTAGAAAACTTAACCGCTGGATCCGCCGCCTGAGCCGTGCGCTCCACCAGAGCCTGCAGGTCGTTTAGGGTTTGCTCAATCTGATTTTTGGTGAGCTGGAGCGAAGACACCACATTGATCTGGGCATTATCCCCTTTGGAAAGGGTTACCCAGGGATTCCGCTCCCTAAACCTTCGCAGCCGTTCATTGGCCGCATCCAAATCAGCCTTGGCCACCCGAAGCTGATTTTGCAAAATGGAAACCACTTCATCACTTTGCCGGCGCCTCAGGTGCAGATTCATATCCACAAACAATTCGGCCAAAGTATTGGCAATTTGCGCCGCTCGTTTAGGGTTTTTATGCGATACGGTAATGGTGAGGATGGTTCGGGATTTGTCCAACATATAGTTAATTTTATTGCGAAGCTTGTCCACAGCCTCATTGACGTCCCGAACCTGCCACCGCAATTCGTGAATGTTATGCTGCTCAAAAAAACCGGGATTTACGGCGAGAACCAACTGATTGACATCGATCGTATCCGAGGCGGCAAAACGTTTGAGAAGCTCACCGGGGTTGTCGTCATCGTCTTTTGAGTAATAGATTTGAAATTCGCCTCCCTCATGCACAAGGCGGTAATAACCGGTCTTCGCTTCTTTACTAACCTTCAGGTATCGAAAGACTTCGTCTTGATCTACATTATCCGTAATCATGGAAAAATTCAGCTGGAGTTTTTCAACAACTTTGCTGAGCAGGGAATGGGTAAGAACGAGGCTTGCCCGGCTCCAATTCACATCTTTTTTGCTGCCTCCTTCTGCAACGCTGGTATTTTTCGTGTCCTGAAATGTGAGAATTACCGAGGACTCATACACGGGGGTGGCCTGAAAGGCAACAATAAAACCCAGCCAGATTGCCAGAACGACAAAGGCGGTAATCGCGATAACTGTTTTTCGTTTCCGGATAATGCGCAAATATCGGAAGACTTCTTGTTCCGCCCCGGTAACGATTCGTCTAGAGGGAGCTTTGCCGTTCTCCAGTTTTGGATAATTCATAATCAACCTCGTGTTAACTTATCTTCTTCTTAAGCGATCGCGCTGGATGGTGTACCAAATGGTAAACACGGTTATCCCCAGAGAGATAATGGGCAAAAAGTCGCGAATCTGGCGCAGCACGGTGGGCTTGGTGGGGGTTCGCACCCAGATTTGATCCCCTGAACGGAAACCCATCTTGGCCAGGGAGATACCACTTTGTAAATAGGGAATTAAATTATCATCTACAGTTTTGCGGTCCCGTTCCCAGCGCATTTTTTTTAACCCATCCTCGTCTATGGTCCCGCCGGCCATTTTTAATAAGTCCCAGAGAGAGCGATCGGGATCGATGTAATACATGTTTGGGAAGCGCACACCACCCAAAATACTGGCTCGAATCATGGGTTTCACCTGAACATTGGGAAAGCGCAGATAGTCCTGGTAATATTCCTTAATGAAGGCCACAAATTCTTCTTTGGACATGTCGGTAATTTTCACTTTGCCATAAAGGGGGAGGTCCACATAGCCATCGTCATCGATAGGAAAAATATGATGTAAAAAGGAGAGCGTATCTGGATAAGTAGAAATTTGAACTGCATCGCCGGCAACAAAAGGACGGCTGGGAACGGGTTTAAAAATCACTTTGGGATTTGGAGTTTCCCCTCCTTTAGGGCGAGGCGGCGAGCCGGCCCTGGCCGGCAAAATTGCACTGAGCAACAGCCCTATCATCAATACCACCAGCGGTCGCAGGTTTTCAGAATATCTCAGCAGAATTAACACTCGCACCTCCATTTTTCCGAATTAACATGAACGATAGTAGCGGTACCGTTTTTCTTTAGTATCCAGGTCCAATTTCTTGAGCCACCGGCGAACGGTGAAATAGCTGACCCGTTCGTTTCCAAAGTCGGGATGGCGAAGCATGCGTTTAATTTTCCAGGGGCCAAGATGGGGATACTGAGCAATAATCGCTTTGATTTTGTCCGGGAGAGGACGCAACTTAAAATCAACCGGGGTTTCCAGTTGAAGCGGATTAAACTCAATGTAGTTGGTTTTCTCTTTCTCTTCACTGGTCCGGGCAACCGTTTCGATGGACATTTCGTCCAAATTGATATGGATTTCTTCTTCAGTGACTTCCTGCGGTTCTGAGAAGCGTTCAGGATGAATCTCTTCACTACTGGTTGGAACCACTTGTTTGTGATCGGGGCTCTTCTCTTCGACAGTCTGTTTTTCCTTTTTTACCGGATTAGGTCTTGGTTCCGGCGGTTGCTCCGCCATGTAAAAACTCTGGAGCGCCTCTTCCACCGTCGTGTATTCATTTAAGATGTGGTAAAATTCGAGCATCTGATAGATTTCGTAAAGCTCTGGGCCCATATTGGCTAGCTTAATATCCCCCCCTTTTTCCCGAAACCGCTTTATCTCCCCAATAATGACACCCCATCCTGCGCTGCTCATGTACACTAGATTCTGAAAATTGAAGATCAGCTTGTAGCAATGGCTTTTCAAACTGTGATCGATCGTTTTCTGGAGATGGTGGACGTTTGCCTGGTCGATGTATCCACTCAACTCCACTTGCATGATTTGCCCGTCCTTGTCCAGGAACCGGGTATCGATTTTTACGCCATCCTGATCAATTAACATATCTGGGAGTCTTTATTTGGGTTATCGGTCTCATCAGCTTCCAGCCTATCCCAGATTTTTTCATATCGACCGGAAAGGCAGAAAGCTGAACGCTGTTTTTTTGACAGTGTCTGGGTAAACGCGCAACCGTTTACCTGTTCAAACCACCGATGTTTCCGCCATCTCTACCTGGCGATAAGCCTGGCGAAAGCTGGTAAATTTTACAACGTCTGTAATCCAGTCCAAACGATCAAGAAACTTTTCCAAATTGTGATAATGACGAAATCGGCCCAGAACGTTTAAGGAGACCTGGGGCGTCTCCGGGTCAATTTCCCAAGGATGCGCGTAAACAATCAGCTGCCGGTTCTGCCGGCGGGCTATGGTCAAAAGCAGGCTGGTGAGTGTTTTCGGGTACAGGCGCAGGTATCCACCACCGCCCAGAGGCAAATTCCATCCGGCAATCCGAACCACCGACATGGGGAACTCCCACAAGCGGGCGGCCTGATTCTGATAAATGACATAAGGTTCTGTGGGGGCATCGGGGATCCCATAGCGATCGTGAACGATCGGGTACACAGACGAATCGTAGCGAATCCCTTCCTCCAGCAAAATGGGTAGAGCCCACAGGGTCTGACGGGTGATGGAAAACGTGGGAGCCCGAAAACCAATCACCGGATTGCTGGAAAGGCTGTTTAAAATTTGAAGGGAGCGTCGAATTTCCTTACGGAACTGCTCGGGGTTTAATCGGGTAATCATGTCATGGCTGAAGCCATGACTGGCAATTTCGTGACCGGCCCGGTCGATTTGTTCAACGAGATGGGGATATTTTTCGGCAACCCAGCCTAGAATAAAAAAAGTGGCTTCCAGTCTTTTCCCTTCCAGGAAATTTAAAATACGTTCAGTATTGCCCACTACCCGGCTTTCCAGCTTGTCCCATTCCCGGGAAGAGAACCGACCATGAAAAATCTCGGGGTGAAACCACTCCTCGATATCGAACGAGAGAATATTGGGCATGCTAGCGGCTAAACACCTTTTGCGGTGAGGACGACCCACAACGTCTTAAACAAAATTTTCAAATTCAGTCGTATCGAGTCACGTTTGTCAATGTATTGAAGATCGTACTTTAACTTGATTCGCACATCATCGATGGTTTCGTCGTAGCCGGTTTCTACCTGGGCCAGTCCAGTAACACCAGGCTTTACTTCCAAACGATTGATGTAAAAGGGGATTTCCCGGCGATATTTTTCTACGAAGTAAGGCCGTTCCGGCCGTGGACCGATAAGGCTCATGTCGCCCTTGATCACGTTAATCAGCTGAGGCAGTTCGTCCAGGCGCGTCTTGCGAAGGAACCGTCCCACTCTGGTGATTCGGGGATCGTTAGCCGAGGCCAGTTGCGGACCAGTAAACTTTTCGGCATCCACATGCATGCTACGAAATTTAAAAATACGGAAGATCTTTCCTTTCTTCCCTACCCTTTCCTGAGAATACAGCACGGGTCCCCTGGAATCCAGTTTTATGGCCAGGGCAATCAATATCCAAGAAGGAAGAAAGAGCAGGAACAGGAGGCTGGAAACCAGAAAATCGAAGATGCGCCGGGGACCGAACTCCCAACTGCGGGAAATATCCCTGAATATTTGGGAAAAAGCATGTCCGTAAACAACGTCGTACAGGTCCGAAACCAGCTCGTAACGTACATTCTCTCGCTCGCAGTGTTCAATGACTTCGTGAACCTTGTGAAAATCCTGTGGGTCCAGCGCAATAATAATTTTCTGGATGCGATGTTCCTGGACAATCTGATGAAGCCGCGAAATATCGCCCAGCAAATTGGGCATGTTAACCAGGGGAATATCTTGCGTGAGAGGATACTCGTTAATAAAACCTACAATCCGCTGCTTTTTCCTTAAGAAACCGTCCTTGTGTTTGTAGAGGTTATAGCCAATCCGGTTAAACCCAACAATGGCAATGTTGTAGTTCAACCCGTCGTTAGCCCCTGGTTTCAAGGAAATACCAGGCTGTGTCACTCGGGCTGCGTTGCGCTCAATCATTGGGCCTTCCATTTCCGGGCGGTTTTTTCCCTTTTGCACTCCCAATTTCCTACAAGCAAATATTTAAGGAAGTGACCGGAATCAGAAATTTTCAAAACATTTCTAAACAACCCATCGCCTCAATTTAAGCACCCTGAAATTGACTTCAAAGGTAGGATTTTATACAGCTCCGCCACGTCAGATACAGCGCCCAATATAAAGTACCCGGCTGTGGGGGCTTTGATAAATCTCACAGATAAAATGCGATTAAACTTGGAGAATGACTCTCCATTTTTGTCCCTTGTAACTATCGTACACAATTGGGTTAAACTGAACCATAAGAATGGATTTTTGGAGCCTTGGTACCAGCACCTGGTTTCCTGATTTTAAGGATTACTGCCCCCCGGCAATTTTGAATTGGCCATAGGGAGAACGCATCCGGCCGCTTAAATTTCACCTTTTCGATCGGGGTCCGAAAAGTCACCATGAAGCTCACAGTTCCAAATCAACTCACCCTGCTACGGATCAGCCTGACACCACTGTTTCTGTGGTTTTTTCTGAAACAAACACCCCGTTCGCAACTGGCTGCCAGTGTGTTTTTTACCCTGGCCGCCTTCACCGACTGGTACGATGGCTGGCATGCCCGCCGCTTTGGTGTCATTACCCGATGGGGCCAGTTCATGGACCCCCTGGCCGACAAAATCCTGGTCTCCAGCGCCCTGATCGCCTTTGCCTCCCTGGATTACGTGTTCGACTGGATGGTCTGGGTCATTGTGGTTCGCGATTTCATCGTAACCGGGCTGCGCATCTATGCCCTTTATCGGGGCACCCCTATCGTGACCCATGTGCTTGGCAAGTGGAAAACCTTCCTGCAGATGAGCACCATTTTCTTTATTCTGATCATGGTGAACTGGTGGAATTTTTATGGCCAAGGCGCCCATACCTACAAGGCCAACTACACAGATCCTATCGGTATTGCCATGAGCCTGGTCACCGCTCTTACCCTGCTGTCCGGTGGCATTTATCTCTGGGAAAATTTCTCGCTGGTAGTCAATTTATTCCATAACCTGGTGCGATTGATCGAGAAAAATGCTTGAAGGCTCTGCCAGGCGGATTCCTCGTCTTCTTTAAGGTGAGCTTTGTTTAACAGAAAAAAACCGATGACGAGGGCATCAAAAATTAGGGATTCCAGATGGTGGCGTCTTTTCGGGATTCCGATCTCAGGTGATTCCTGAATCACAGCGCGGGTGGTTCAGGTTGATTCAGATATTTGCGTACCAGTAGGCTGTTGCCTTTCTTGCTGAAACGGATCTCGTCCATGAATTTGCGGATAATGAACAGCCCCCGTCCCCGTTCGTTGTGGGACAGGTTGATTTCGGTGAGGGACTGGTGAGCCTCCGCATCGAAGCCCTCCCCCTCATCGCGAATAACCCCAGTAAAGGCGTTCCGATCGATTCGAAATTCAACCAGCACCTGCTTTCGCAGATCAAATTTGTTGCCGTGCTCAATGGCATTGCTCAGTGCTTCCACCAGCGCCATGCGGATGGCGTTTTTCGTGCGAGCATCGACGCCAAAGCCGACCAGTTTTTGCAGGATAAAATGGGTGGTTTTCTCCACAAAGCTTAGCTCGGAGGGGATGCGCAGCCGGTGCACCTCTCCCCGTTCAACAAAATCGCTTTCCTCCAATGGCCGGGTGGATTTTTCCACATAGAGAATGCGAACCATTTTTTCCACCAGGGCCAGATCCTCCAGCGAGTGCAAATAATACCGATACCGGTACTTGAGCGAGGCAATGGCTCGGGCCACCAGGGGATCGGTGTTAACCACCACCAGCTTGCCGCGAAATCCCGCCTCCATCAGCGCATCCTCAAAATTGGCAATGTCCATGTTTGCATGGTAAAGCAGGGCCTGGGCAATGAGAACCGGCACGGGATCGGCTCGCACCACGTCCAGTACCAGCGAGGGATCGGTGGTGTACTTAACCGGCAAGTTTTGAAACAGCAGGTGCTTGAATAAGCGCTTCAACTCCTCGGTCTGGTTGTCCAGTATAAGGATAGGACCCTCCTGCGCGCTGTTTTGTCCCGGCGATGCCGAATTGGAGCGTACCCGCGGGGCAGATTTTTTTTCCTGTAAGCTCACGGAACCCTTTCCTTAATTGTTAGCCAAGGTATTAAAAATCGACCCCGGCCAATGGTGATAAAAGTCATGAATTTCAGGATAAATCCTGAATTCTGAATCCCGGAGCCCTGATTATCGCCAGAGAGGCTGGATTCTTTACTGGTGAATCCGCCCACCCTCGGGCCCCAGGCAGGCCTCCTGCTGCATCTGTTTGGATGCCCGAAGAATTTCTTCGATTAGGCGGCTGACCAGCTGATCAGGCAAATCGAGTTCAGCGCCCAACGAGCGCCATTTATCAATCAGCTGCGCCTCCCGCTGCCGGTCTTCAACCGGGCGATCGGCCGCCTCCTTGAATTTACCGATTTTCCGGGTCAGGTGGCAGCGCTGGGCCAGCAACAGCAAGATCTGCGTATCGATCGTATCGATCTTCTCCCGGAGGCTTTCCAGATCGCTCTGTTTGGAAAGGCGTTCTTGCAGCAGGATCATATCGATGAGCACCAGTGCCACCATGGCCTCGGCAACCGGCACAACCCGCGGGCAGATGCAGGGGTCGTGACGCCCCTTGACCGAAAAGGCAACCGGCTCGCCTTTCTGGTTAATACTCTCCTGGGGCTTGCGAATGGAAGAAGGCGGTTTTACGGCAATGCGCATCACCAGGGGCATGCCGTTGGAGATTCCTCCCAGCACCCCGCCGGCATGGTTGGTTCGCGTGCCGATAGCACCGGTATGAGGATCCCGCCAGAACGGGTCGTTGTGCTCGCTGCCTTTCATCAGGGCGGCAGAAAAACCGGAGCCCATCTCGAAGGCTTTCACCGCGCCGATGGACAGGAGCGCCCTGGCCAGTTCGGCCTCCAGCTTCTCGAAAACCGGTTCGCCGAGACCGGCGGGCACGTTGTCCACCACAATTTCCACGATGCCTCCCAGCGAATCGCCCTCTTTGCGGGCCAGTTCAATGGCTTCGGCCATTTTTGCCGCCGCCTCGGGATCCGGGCAGCGCA
>RFHE01000186.1 GCA_003696445.1 Calditrichota bacterium
CCGGCCCAGCCCTGTTCGTAGGGACTACCGGTAAAAATGAAGGTGTTCATGCCAATCACTTCGCCCAGTGCATTGACCAGAGGCCCGCCGCTGTTACCTCGGTTAATAGCGGCATCGGTTTGAATCATATCCAGATACAGGCGCCCGCTCTGTGAGTCCCGGCCCCAGTCCACATCTACCGAACTAACCACCCCAACTGTAACGGTGGGTTTGTCGTTGATGTTGAACAGGCCGAACGGATTGCCTAGGGCAATTACCCATTCACCGACCAGAATCTCGTCCGAATTGCCCATGGGAATGTAGGGAAAATCGTTCCCCTCAATTTTTAACAGCGCAATATCGGTCACTCGGTCGGTTCCCACCACCGTGGCGTTGTGTTTGCTCCCGTCGGTCATGGTCACCACCACCTTTTCCGCATTTTCTACCACATGTTCATTGGTCAGCAGATAGCCGTCGGCGGTAATCAAAAAGCCGGAGCCGAGCGATTCCACCGGTTGTTCGATGACGCGGTCTCGCAGTTCAGGAAATAGAAATTGGAAGAGGGGATCGTCCCCAAAAGGAGAGCGCTGCACGTAACGGCGCACCTGTAACACGGTAATGCCCACCACCGCCGGGCTCACCCTGGCTACCGCCCGGGTAATAGCGTTCTGCCGGCTGCCGGAAAGGGCATCGTTGGCGGCCATGCGTTGCTGCGTGGGTGCCGCCTCCTGGGCCAGGGCCAGATCCAGTAACGAAGAATCCTTAGTGCTCGAGGCGTTCGAGGCTCCATGGTGGCAGCCGGTGTTTAAAGCTAACAACGCCGCCAGAAGAGTAAGGATTGCGATGATCGAATGAAGTTTCATTGCTGGGCCGCCTTCCAATCACTGATGAATTTTTCCAGTCCCACATCGGTGAGGGGGTGCTTAATCAATTGTTTGAACACTTTGAATGGCATCGTGCAGATATCGGCTCCCATTAGGGCAGCGTCCACCACGTGCATGGGATGGCGCACACTAGCCACCAGCACTTCGGTTTCGAAGCCGTAGTTATTGTAAATATCGATTATCTGGGCCACCACATTCATGCCGTCGGAACTTACATCGTCCAAGCGCCCGACAAAAGGGCTGACAAAGGTTGCTCCGGCTTTGGCTACCAGCAGGGCCTGCGTGGGGGAAAACACCAGTGTCATGTTTACCTTGATGCCTTCCGAGGTGAGTTGTTTGCAAGCCTTCAGGCCTTCGGTAGTGGTGGGTAATTTGACAACAATGTTCTCAGCCAGTTTGCTGAGCTGATGGGCTTCCTTAAGCATGCCTTCCACATCGGTGGCAATCACTTCGGCACTTACCGGGCCTTCCACAGTACGACAGATGGCCTTCAGGTTTTCCATGGGATCGCCCGGTTCCCGGGAAAGTAAGGTGGGATTGGTGGTAACCCCATCCAAGATGCCCATTTTTGCCCCTTCTTGAATTTCGGCCAGATTGGCCGTGTCCAAAAACAGCTTCATGATGCCCTCCTGAGCTTAATGTTGCTCTCTGCTTAATAATGCACTGCTTCCAGAATCAGGCCCCTGGCAGGGGCCGCCGGACCAGCCTGGCATCGGTCCCGGGATTGGAAAATGCGCTCAAAATCGTCCAGGGAAAGCCTGCCACGGGCCACGTCCATCATGGTACCCACCAGTGTTCGGACCATGCCGTGGAGAAACCGATTGGCCACAATACGGAAAATCCACAGCCCGTTCTCGTAACGCCAGTGTGCTTCGCTTACCCGGCAACGTTTGTGGTTACTTTGCACTTCCACTCGGGCAAAAGCCCCAAAATCGTGTTCGCCAACCACCCTCTCAGCCATTGTTTTAAGCAAGCTCGGATCGAAGGGAAGGAAAAAAGGCCAACAAAAATGCCGCAACAGGGCGGTGGGGCGTGGCGAAATAAAGTACTGGTATTCTCTTGCCTTGGCACTGAAACGGGCGTGAAACGCCGCCGGTACCTCTTCGGCACTTTTAACCACCACGTCCCGCGGCAGATGTGCATTTAAACCCATCTCAATTTTATGCAAAGGTAACGCCTTCTCCAGAAAAAAATTGGCAACCTGTCCCCGTGCGTGAACTCCCCGATCGGTCCGGCCCGCTCCCACCACCCGCCGGCGCTCCCCGGTTAACCTAAACAAGGCTTCTTCGACCACCCCCTGAATGGTTTGCGCATTCTCCTGGTATTGCCAGCCGTGATATCGGGTTCCCTCGTATTCGAGTACCACTTTAATGTTTCGCATCCCGGGCTGGTGCAAACTACCTCACCGAATCCTTCTGGTCTATTTAGCCGCCGGTTCCTGCGAAAAAGCGCTGGTCTGCTACCGCAGATTGAAAACCGGGGCATTTATTTTATGACAGACTTTAAATATAACATCCTGCGAGAATAAATAAAATTGCTATTTCCCTCTACTAGCGAAACCGACAGCGATTAAAAAAGCGAATTTCCCCTCTGTGAGCCCGGTAATAGGCGGGTGTGGAAATAACATCTAAGATGAATAAAACAGCTTATTTACAAACTCATTTGCTGTGGATGTGATGCCGTTTATATTCCTAATGATTTAAAGGCTGGCCGCCCAGGACTGAAGGGCTTAACGATTTGAGAACCCGAAATTGAGGCTGGCTCGTTAATAATAATGGGAAAATTAACTCGGAAGTGAGGTGTCCAAATGGATGTGACCATCATTGTTGCAGCATTGGCGGGTCTGTTTGTAGGGGCCGTTGCGGTAGGCCTCTGGCTGCAACTGGGCCGAAGAAAAACCGGCCGAAAAGCAGAGGCCATTCTTGAGGAAGCCCGCAAAAATGCAGAAAAAATTGAGCGCGAGGCTTATTTAAAAGGTAAAGAAAAATTACAGCGGGAACGTTCCCAGTTTCAGGACCAGGTGAAACGCCGGGAGCGGGAACTGAGCAAAAATGAGGAGCGGGTCCGTAGCAAGGAAAAAGAATTATGGCGGATGCGCAACCAGCTCCAGGAATGGGAGCGCGGCCTGAAACAAGAAGAGAAAAGGCTGGCCGAGTCTCAGGAGGCGCTGGAAAAAGAAAAGGCCCGTTTGAAAGAAATTGTTGAGCAACAAACCGCCCGCCTGGAGCGCATGAGCGGCTTGAATCGCGAGGAAGCCAAAAAACAATTGATTGAACAAATGGTGGCCGAAGCCCGCTCCGAAGCAGCCCAGATGCTGATCGATATTAAAAACGAGGCTATGGAGCGAGCCCGCTGGGAGGCCAAGGAAATCATGGCTTTCGCCATCGAGCGGATGGCTACCGAGTACACCATGGAAAATACCCTGGTCTCCGTCTCCCTTCCCAACGACAACCTGAAAGGGTTGATTATTGGGCGGGAAGGCCGCAACATTAAGGCTTTCGAGGCTACCACTGGAGTAAAAGTGATTGTGGACGATACACCGGAGACGGTGGTGATGTCCAGCTTCGACCCCATTAAGCGGGAAGTGGCCCGCATTGCCATGGAACGGCTGGTGAAAAGCAAAAACATTAATCCGCGCAATATCGAGAACGAGGTGCAGCGGGCCCAGAAAATTGTGGACGACTCCATCCGCCAGGCTGCCGAACAGACCCTGCGCGAATTGAAAATTCGCAAGGTGCACCCGGAAATGAAGGAATGGCTGGGCCGGTTGAAATACCGAACCAGTTATGGCCAGAACATTTTGCAGCACTCCAAGGAAGTGGCTTGGCTGGCCGGTCATATGGCCGCCGAGCTGGGCCTGGACGTAGAGCTGGCCCGCCGGGCCGGTCTGTTCCACGACATCGGCAAGGCAGTCAGCAACGATTCCGAAGGCAGCCACGTGACCATCGGGGTGGAGCTGGCCACCCGCTGCGGGGAGCATCCGGTGGTGATTAACTCCATTCTGGCCCATCATGAGGAAGCCGAGCCCATTTCGCCCATTTCGGTGCTGGTAACGGCTGCGGACCGCATCAGTGGCGCCCGACCCGGTGCCCGGCGCGAATCCCTGGAAGCCTACACCCAGCGGATTACCAAACTGGAAGAACTGGCCAATTCCTTTGAAGGAGTGGCCAAAACTTACGCCATTTCTGCAGGGCGCGAGGTGCGGGTCATTGTGATCCCGGAAAAACTCTCCGATGCCGAAGCCGACTTGCTGGCCTCCGATATCGCGAAAAAGATTAAAGAAACCATGGAATATCCCGGCCAGATCAAAATTACGGTCATCCGGCGGCTCATTGCCAGCAGTACCACCGGCGAGTTCAGCAACGGCAACCAAAATCAATCTGCCCGGGTGAGTGCCTCGGCCCGTTAACCCAGGACTACCCTTTCGCTGCGATTAAAAGCACGGTTCTTTCCTGGAGCCGTGCTTTTTTTCTGCGTCGCAGCGCCGGGAGTCTGTTTTCTTCGCGTTGCGACATTTTGCGGTACAATAATTGCATTTTAAACCATGGTTTCTTTAATTGAAAAAGTCATTAGCTTCCGGCTAAAATTGTAAGGGAGAGTTAGTCCAATTGGCGAACAGGGTCGGCATGGAGCCATACACTCAGAACATTCGTCCCGCCTCAGTAGCCGGGCTCTTTTATCCGGCGGACAAGTTGATGTTGGAGCGAGAATTGAGCCTGATGCTGGAAAACGCCCCGGTGCTGGAACCGCCCCGACCCATTCGCGGCCTCATCGTCCCCCATGGGGGGTTCCTGTATTCCGGCGGCGTGGCTGCACGAGCCTATCGCCAGATCATCGATCAACCCTGTGAAGGAATCGTTCTGATTGCACCGCCTCATGAAAGCACCTTGTATTTTACAGCAGTCTATTCCGGTAAGGCATTCCGGACGCCGCTCGGCGACGTTCAGGTAAACCAGCAACTGGCCTCCAAACTGGTGGATCTGGAGCCCACCTGCAAGTTGAGCGAACAGGGCTTCGAAGAAGGCGAATACACCATCGAAGTGCAACTTCCGTTCGTCCAGTGGGTGCAGGACGGGGTGCCCATTTTGCCCATCATGATGGGGCGGCAGGACCGCGAGGCGGTGGAAAAACTGACGCAGGCCCTCCTGCAACTGGCGAAAAATCGTCAGCTGCTGTTCATTGCCAGTACAGATCTGTCCCAGAATCACCCCGATACCCTGGCCCGGCGAATGGACCAGGTCTGCATCAGCCACATCGAGCGCTTCGACCCGGATGGGTTACTGCAGGACGTGGAGCAGGGTGCCTGCGAAATGTGTGGATCCGGTCCGGCGGTGGTGGTGATGAAGCTGTGCCAGGCCCTGGGGGCCACACAGGCCAGGGTGCTGCTTTACCGGAACTCGGCGGACATCACCGGCGAGCGGGACAAGGTGGTGGGGTATCTCTCGGCGATTTTTTACTGAATGGCAGAAAACCATCTGGCCCACCGGCCAAGCCTGCCCGGCTGCCACGCGCAGGGTCCTTCCTGTTTCAGCAATCAGCTTCTACCCGCAAACGCCTGCGATAGGCTTAGCCGGCCTGAAACTTCGGCTTCGCCGGACCACCGGTAGGGCAGGCCACCTTTTATGGCCTGCCGCCACCGACGGAGAGTGGATTCAGGCTCAGCCCTAGCTCTCCCCAGGCGCATTTCCCGGTTCGGTCAGGTAAAAGAGTTCCTCGGCCGGGCGCAGCGGGCGATTCATCCACAACGGGCGGCGCAGACCGTTGGGTCCCGGCGCCGGACGGGTCATTTTCAACCATTCCCGGTACACCTGCATGGATTTTTCGGTGTCCACGAAAACATCCCCATAGCGGTCCCCGGGTTGGGCCTTTTCGATGCGCACCTTCTGGTGCCAGCAATGCATGCCGCTGATGGGATCCGGATGGACCGGAAAGGTGATGTTCTGGTGCACCCCGCCGTCGGTCCAGAAGATTCGCCGGGAATCCGGGTCGTTGCTGTGGAAAGGCCGAACCCCCTGCAACACTCGCATGCGCCATTTACCGGGCTGTTCCTGCTCAATCTGCACCAGATTGGTCGCCCAGCGGTTGCCGATTTTGTCCTGCGGCCGGCGCCAGCGTCCCAGATGGTGGGAACAGGCCACCACGCCTGGCTTCATGCCCTCGGTTACCCACACCCGGGCCACAAAATAACCGATTTCAGTGTTTACCCGGATCAGGTCTCCCGTTTTCAGTCCCAGCCGCCGGGCATCGGAGGTGTGCATCCACACCGGGTTGCGGTTGGAGATTTCAGTCAACCATTTGGCATTGGCCGAACGGGAATGAATCAGCGTGGGCAGCCGGAATGTGGGCACCAGGGGAAATTCACCCCGCTCCCGATCCATCTTCTCCGGATGCACGTGGCTCTTGATGTACACCGGAATCCGGTACTCGGGCCATTTCCACTCCACCATGGTGCGGGAATAAAACTCCTGCTTGCGCGAGGGGGTGGGGAAGCCCACATAAGCTTTGCCGTTTACCATCACGCCAATGGCTTTCCCATTTTTGCGAATGGTTCCGGTCTCCGGGTCCACCTGGGCGTCCTGCATGTCCTCCGGTGGAATTTCCTTCAGGTGCTTCAGGTAAGAGGTTTTTTCCACCTCAAAGGCCCCATATTTGCGCATATAGTCCAGCGGGGTGAGTCCTTCCCGGGCGGCGGTTTCGGGCAGTCCGGGGGTGTGCTCAAAGATGTACTGGTAGTATTCGTCGATGGTGATTTTTTCGCCCGGCCGGTAGGGAGAGAGAAAATGCTTCCGAATGCCCAGGCTGCCGTCTGGATCGATGCGCCAGGAGAGCTCAATCCAGAATTCATCCTCTTCCCACACTTCGCCGGGATTGGCCTGGTAGGTGAATTCCACCGGCTTGCCCATCCTGCGCAGGGCCTCCCGCAGCACCGGCTGGCGGAAACCGATCCACATGCCGGAATGGGTTTCGTAGCTGATCAGATCGTGCCGCTCGCCAGAATGCCCCATGGGCAGCACGTAGTCGGCAAAATAAGCGGTTTCGTTCCAGGTGGGCGTGAGGGCCACATGCAGCCCGATTTTGCTTTCATCCTGCAGCACTTCCATCCAGCTGAAGCCGTCCGGGTAGGTCCACACCGGATTGAACACCCGGGTAAAATAGACATCCAGTTTGCCCCGGCCTTCTTTAAGAAAATGGGGGAGGAGAAAGCTCATCTCGTAGTGGGCCAGCGGGTATTCTTTTGGGAAGTGCAGCTCATTCCAGAACTTCTGTGCCGGCGGCTTGTCGAATAGACTGGGTTTGAATTTGTTCCAGGCACTGGGTGAGGTGCCGCCCACCGTTCCCACGCTGCCGGTGAGCACATTCAGGAAGTGCAGGCAGCGGGCCACCGCCCAGCCGCCCAGGTTGCCGCTGCCCGCGCTGCGCCAGTTGTGACTGGAAAAACGCTCCCCGGCTGCTCCGATCTTTCGGGCTACTTCCACAATCAAGTCGGCATCGATCCCAGCCTCCCGAGCAGCAAATTCCGGTGTGTAGGTCGCGTACACTTCTTTAAGGGCGGCAATAAAGTTCTCGAACGTCACGTCCCGATCGGGGAAATCCGCCCGCAAAAAATCCTGCCAGTTCACCCAGTGGCGTAGAAAGTCTTCATTGTAGAGGCCCTCTTCGATCAGGATGCGTGCCATGGCCAGCAGGACGGCCGCTTCGCTTCCCGGATAGGTGGGTAGCCAGTAGTCGGCCATGCTAGCGGTATTCGACAGGCGGGGATCCATCACCGCCAGCTGCGCCCCATTCATCATGCCTTCAATTATGCGCTGGGCATGGGGATTGAAATAGTGTCCCGATTCCAGATGAGCACTGACCAGCAGGATGAAGCGGGCATTGGCATGGTCCGGGGAGGGCCGGTCGTAGTAATGCCAAAGGGCATAGCCGAAGCGAGCCCCGGCCGAACAAATATTGGTGTGGCTGTTGTGCCCGTCCACCCCCCAAGATTGGAGTACACGGTTGGCATAGCCTTCGTGACCGGGCCGGCCCACGTGGTACACCACCTCGTTGTTCCGGCCTTCCTGAAGGGCTTTCCGGATGCGCCCGGCAATATCCTCCAGCACCTCCTCCCAGCTGACCCGCTCCCACTCGCCGCTGCCGCGAGGACCTTTGCGGCGCAGGGGGTAGAGAATCCGATCCGGATCGGTTACCTGGTTGATGGTGGCCGGACCTTTGGCACAGTTGCGCCCCCGGCTGCCCGGGTGATAGGGGTTGCCCTCAAACTTGCGTACCTGCAGTGTCTCTTTATCCACGTAAGCGAGCAGACCGCACCCGGCCTCACAATTGAAGCAATTGGTGGGCACAATCATGTAGTGCCGGGCTTCCCGGGTTGGCCAGCGGGTGGCCTCGTATTCCACCCAGTCGTCCCATTTTTCCGGCGGGGGATAGCTGGTCAGCTGCCCGGGCTCGGTCAACCGGGGCAGCGGTGCCGCCTCGTCCTGATGAAGCCTGGGAATCAATCGGAGGGCTTCGGCGATGCGTTCAATGAGAGAAACATTGGCTGCCATGAGAAGGCTCCCTATTTTTGTGATTGCTTTCGCTTTTTTGCCCCGGACCGACGTCGCTGGAAGGGCCTTGCGACAATCCGCGGCCCGATTCGTCTTTTATGCAGTATATTTTAGCCGCGGATTCACGCGGATATACGCGGATCTAAAACGAATAGCGATTCTACCATTTTTGTTGTACCATAACTTCGTCCCGTTGTTGATCTAAACGTCGAACTCTGGATCTAAAAAACTCTGTTTATCTATGCTTTCGTTTGTTGTCGTAAACCAACCTCTTAAATTCAGGTTTTTCTCCAAAATTGAGCAGCAGTCCCACTTCAATATCAGTGGCCTTCAAATAATTCATCAATTGCGCTATATGAGATTGGTCGATTGCTTTAGTAGCTTTGAGTTCAACAACCACAGCATTGTTTACTACCAAGTCTGCTCTGAATTCCCCTACCTGATTACCTCGAAAATACACCTGAATGGGTTTCTGCTGTTCAACTTGAAGACCTCGTTCTTTTAAGGCAATTAATAGGGCATTTTCATAAACTGACTCCAGAAATCCACCGCCGAGTTCATTGTAAACCTCAAAAAATGCTTTCAAAATCAGATCTGTGATTAATTTGTGTTTTATTGTTGCTGAACTCAAAAAGATTTACCTTTACATTAAATTTTTAAAATTCGACTTAAATCCAACGTATGGTTCGTCAAATCTGGAACGAATCCGCATTTTCTTGTTTTTCATTCTATTCTAGAGATTTTGCATAAAACTTTCCCATATTGTTCTTCATTAGGATCAAATTTTGTAAAACATATCCGCGTTTTTCCGCGTAAATCCGCGGCCCGATTCGTCTTTTATTCCTTACATTTTGGCCGCGGATACGCGAGCATGTCCTCTGAACCTGGAAGAAGAGATTGGATCTACTCTATTCTCACAGGGATCGCCATATGTCTTGTTCAGCATACAGTTTTCGAAACTGGTCACCGTTTTTCTTTGCGTTCTTCTGTAACAATCCGCGGCCCGATTCTCATGCCCTTATCAGCTCAAGGGAATCAATTGCGGGGCCCGCACCCAGATGTGCTCGGTGGCATACATGCCCAAGAGAACCAGCGCACCGGCAACGGCCATGGGGATTGAACCACCCAGCCAAACCAGCACCAGCGGCACGAGATGACCGGCCACAAGGCTGCCCAGCCAGAAAGCCACGGCAAAGCGGCCGGTCACAATGCTTCGCACGGTTTTCTTGGCATCCAGGGTGGGATGGGGCACGCCGAGTTCAATGGCCAGTACAATCAGATTAACCAGCAGTAACAGGCCCAGCGCCAGCCGCAGGTAAGCATTCCAGGCGGCGTTCTCCGGGCGCAGCAGACCCATCAGGGCAAAGAACGCTGCACCGGCCATCAGCGCATGAACTAACATGTGTACCGGTAACACTGGGCTCTGCCAGAAATCCCGGCCGCGCGCCTGGGCAAAAAGAAACGCCGTGTAGGCGGCCGTAATCACGGCCAGAAGGGCGGTCAACCAGCCCAGGGTGTTGCCCAGGCCCCCGCGAATCAGCGCATTGAGCAACCCGAGCGTTAAGAGGGCTCCGAACAAGGTGATGCTGTAGCCGCCTTTCACCAACCAGGAGCGCCATTGCGGCCGCAGCAACACATAGGCGAATCGGGCCGGCCGGTCCAGGTCGATAATCAACAGGACGCCGGTAATGGCCAGAAAAACCAGGCCGGTCAACAGGCCGGTTAGCACAGTGGCCTGAGAGATGGGCATCAGATGAAATTGCTGGTAGAAGAAGGGAATGAGAAAAGCGCCGGCGGCCAGCGCTTTGGTCCACACGTAAGCCGAGACCTGCCATCCCCACATTACACCCTTGGACGGCGCATCGTACACCCGGCGGGCATTTTCCCGTACTACCTGAATGGCTTTTTGCAGAAGACCCGCCTGGTCGCCCTCTTCCGGGATGATCACCCCCGCCCGGGCGATTTCTTCCCGCAGCGCACTCTCCTCGGCATCGCTCAGCTTTTTGGCCAGGGCCACCGGATCTGCCTGGGCTAGCAGGCGTTCGGCGTAGCGGGCGTAATGCCCGACCCCTGCCCCCTGGCTGCTCCACATATACTCGGTAGCGGGAGAGGTAGCCACCGGGGTCAGCGAAGCCTCGTCCCCGTCGATGTAAAACAGTTTGGGCCGGGTGCCCTTTTCCACCTTGCGCGCACTGACCTGCTCTCGGGCCATCAGCCGGGAGATTTCGCTGTTGGGGTCGTCCAGATCGCCGGAGATGATGGCGTGCTCCGGGCACACGTTTACACAGGCCGGCTCCAGCCCGATGTCGATCCGGTGCGCGCAGTAATTGCACTTGGCGGCGGTGTGGGTTTCCGGATCGATGTACAACGCGTCGTAGGGGCAGGCCTGGGTACAGGCCTTACAGCCGATGCAGCGGCGCTTGTCGAAATCGACAATGCCATCCTCCCGGATGAACAGGGCCTGCACCGGGCAAATCTCCACACAGGGCGCATCCTCGCAGTGGTTGCAGCGCATCACCGAAAACAGCCGGCGGGTGTGGGGATACTGGCCCTTTTCTACATATTTAACCCAGGTGCGGTTCACGCCCACCGGCACATTATGTTCGGCTTTACAGGCCACGGTACAGGCGTGGCAGCCGATGCACTTACGATTGTCGATAATGAAACCAAAGTTCATGAACAAGCTCCCTGGTTTTGAGGTTGTGCCATGGTTAATCGAATCTCGGCTTGCCGGCAAATAGAAACAGTTCTGAATAGGTGGGGTTGGCCGGGGCCAGCGCAGCCAGTTCTTCCAGCTTGCCCTGGCGACGTATGAGCAGTGCCACCGGCGTGAGCAGTTCAGCGGCGTGTTCACCCAGCGCCTCGGCGGCCAGAATGCGTCCGGTGGAGGGCTGGTAGAGAATGCGCAACAGCCCTTCTTCGGCCCCCTCCAGGTAGGCCCGGTCGCTGAGCCGGTAGGGGAGTTCCAGCCAGGCGGTATCCCCGGGAAATTGCTCCCGGGCTGCTTCTTCCTGCCAGCCCACCCGGGCTGCGGTGGGATGGGTGTAAACCGCCTCCACAACCTGCTCGGGCCGAAAGGTCGCACTGCCGGGCGCCAGCATGTTCAGGGCGGCGATGCGAGCCTGCAGCCGGGCCCGGTTAGCCAGCATGGGGGCACCGATGGCATCCCCGGCGGCAAAAATGTGCTCCCGATTAGTGCGGCACTGGCGATCGATGCCGACACCGCCTTCCCCGTTCAGCACAAGGCCAGCCGCCTGGAGGTCTAAACCGCTCAGATCCGGGCGCCGCCCCAGGGCGACAAAGGCCGCCTCCGCCTCCACAACCTTACCCCAGGCCAGCTGCACTTGCACTTTTGCACCGGTATTCTCCGCCCGCAGGGCGGCATGCTGCTTAATGAAGCGTACGCCCCGGCCGGCCAGATGCGCCTCCAGACGCCGTGCCATGGTCAGGCTCATTCGCGGTAAAATCTGCTCCATGTCGGTCACGGCAGTGACCTGTACCCCCAGCCGATTAAACAGGTAGATAAACTCGCAACCGGTAACCCCACAGCCCAGCACCACCATGCTGGAGGGAATGTTTTGCAATGCGCTCATGAAACGAGGGGCCAAAATGCGCTGCCCGTCGGGCCGGATGCCTTCCGGAAAGACAGGCACCGAACCGCTGGCCAGCAGGATGTACTGTGGCTTAAAATGGAGAGCCTTTCCGTCGGGCTCTTCCACCAGAATCGTTCGGGCATCCAAAAAGCGGGCCTCTCCCTGAACCACCCGCACGTTGTATTGTTGGAGGTCGGCCTGCAGGCGGTCGGCCAGAGCGTTTTGAATTTCGCCGAGGCGTTGCAGGATGCCCGAGGCCAGCGGTTGATCGGTCTCTGGAAAGGGCAGCCCGGGCGACCAGGGTTCCAGACGGTCCAGGGTTTCGGCAAACGAAAGCCACGCCTTACTGGGGATGAGGCTGTGCCACAGGGCCCGGCCCCCCGGGCGATCTTTTTCTACCAGCACCACCGGCTTACCGGCCTGACCCAGAATTCGCGCTGCCTCGCTGCCGGCTGGACCTCCGCCCACCACCAGCGCAAATGGCTGTTCTACATTCATCTTAATTCTCCTCGCCGCCCTCTAACTGCGCTGTCCCGGCATTTCTGCACTGGCTACCTGGGCTCGAAGTCGACGTTCTAAAACCTCCACAGCCTCTTCTTTTGAATAAAAGAAATGGTCTTCGCCCAGTTTCTGGTAAAAGCCGGCCCGTTGCAGGACATCCCGCACCGGACCTCGCACGTTACTCATGTAAAAGGAAACACCGCGGTGAGCAAGTTCTTCCACCATCTCTTCCAGTGCTCTCACCGCCTGGGCGTCAATTTCGTTAATGCTGCTGGCATCGAACAGGACAAATTTTACTTTTCCTTTCCGCCGGGCCAGAGCCTGCTGAAGCTGATCCTTCACGTACTGCACATTGGCGAAGTACAGAGAAGCAAAAACTCGAAAAACCAGCAAGCCCTCAATTTCCCGAGCTTCCGGAGCACGCTTGATGTTGCGCAGCACATTGGTGCCAGGAATGCGCCCTAGAATGGCAAATTCCGGATAACTGATCCGGCGAATAATGATGACCAGGGAAATAGCGATGCCAAGCAACAAGCCCCGAATGACCCCCAGGGCCAACGTGCTGAAAAAGGTAAAGGCCAGTACAGCAAAGTCTTCTTTTCGGATGCGCCACAAGCGAAGCGGTTCACGCAGATCCACCAGGCCGGTCACGGCCATGATCACGATGGCGGCCAGGGCGGCCTGAGGCAGGTAGTAAAACAGCGGAGTAAAAAATAGCAGGGTAAGGGCAATGGTTAACGCAGTAATCAGCGAGGCCAGTTGTGTGCGGGCGCCAGCGAATACATTGGCCGCCGTGCGGGAAGGACTGCCCCCCACATGGTAGCCCCCGAAAGCCCCGGCGGTGAGGTCGGAGAGCCCCAGTGCTATCAGCTCCTGGTTGTGGCGCACTGTGTAGCCCTCTGTTTCGGCAAATTTTTTGGCGATGGCAATGCTCTCCATGAAGCTGACCAGCGCTATGGTGAAGGCGCCGGGAATAAGTGCTTCGATTTGCTGGAGACTTACCTGAGGCAACTGGAAGTGGGGTAGCCCGTGGGGCATGTTGCCCACAATGCGCAGACCGGTTTTCTCCAGATGAAACAATCGGACCAGCACAACGCTGAAAACCACCACCAGCAGGGCAGAAGGCCAGCCTGGTTTCCAGTAACGCAGCAGGATCATGAAAAGGAGAAACCCGCCACCCACGGCAAGCGTGGGCCAGTGAACTTCTCCCAGGTGCGCCCATAATTGAATGAGTACCTTGTGGATTTGCTGGCTGTTGTGAATATCCACCCGAAACAAGTATTTCAATTGGCTGAAGCCGATGATGAAAGCGGCCGCCGAGGCAAATCCACTGATGACCGGTTGGGAAAGAAAATTGACCAGAAACCCCAGACGCAACAGGCCCATAGTTAACTGCAGTGCACCGATCATCATGGCCAGCAGGGCGGCCAGGGTAGCATAGGTGTTCTGGGACATCGCGCCCAGTGCCCCCAGAGCCGAAGCGACCAGCAGCGAATCCATGGCTGTGGGTCCCACCGAAAGCTGGCGAGAGGTTCCTAGTATCGGATAAACCACCAGTCCCACCAAGGCTGCATAAAGCCCGGTAATGGGAGCCAGACCGGCCAGCATGGCATAGGCCATTCCCTGGGGAATTTGCATGGCTCCAATGGTGATGCCTGCTGCCAGATCCGACCCCAAGTCCTGCCTTCGGTAGTTGGGCAGCCATTCCAGAATAGGAAAAGCCTTGCGCAGCGTTTTGACCAGAGGCGGGAATTGGGGCATTACGGATACGCTGTTGGTTAATTTTGAGCTTTGTATTTATTGAGAAACCGTTTGTGCTGCACCATGGCAGCGAGTCTGAAAATATCACAGTATAGGAATTTAGTCAAGTAGTTCCCGGTGATTTATTTTTTCACTTTCGTTTCTGCAGAAAAATGTTTTGTCCTTCTAAGTTTAAGGTGAAATTCAGTTTGGATTATCAACTTCCTGCCGAAAATTTTAATGATCTGTGAAAATCCAAACACAGTGTAAAAATCCAGTGGGTGACCATTCATGATACTACGGCTACGGACTCTCTTTTGGATACTGGTTGGAGCCCTTGCTTTGCAGGCGGCTCCGGCCGATTCGCTGGGACTAGTGGATGTGGTTGAACTGGCCCTCCAGCGAAGCTGGCGACTGAAAGGGGATAGCGCGCTGGTCGGCGCCGAGGAGAAGGCCGTGCAGGCACAGCGCAGCCGATTTTACCCCCGGGTGAGCCTTCAGGGCCATCATTTCCAATTCTTTTACAACCAATACAACTACAAGGAGCAGGGAGCGGAACTGGTGTTGGACTGGTTGCCGGGCAACTGGTTCATGCGGTTAGATCAGGTGCAACAGCGGGCGGTTTCGGCCCAACAAAAGAGTGTTCAGGCTGCACGCCTGGAAGTGGCCGGCCGAACGATCGGTCTGTACATGGCGCTGCAGACGGCCTGGCTGGAACTGAACCAGCTTCAGGTCAGGCAGGAGATGTTACGGCAGCACCTGGAAATCAACCGGGGCCTGTGGCAGGCCGGCGTGCGCACCGAGCTGGATGTGATCCAGACGCGCCAGGCCCTGCAGCAGGTGGTCGAAGCGCTGATCTTGCAGCAAGGCCGGGTATCCGCGTTGACCCGGCAGTTGGCCCTGCAACTGGGCCGGGCGCCGGACCAGCCTCTACCCCTCGCCAAGCTGGATCCCGCCCGCTGGATTCGGCTTCTCCACGGGGATTCCCTGCCTGCCCGGCGGCCCCGGCTGGCCGGCCATCCCCAACTCCAGGCCCTCAAGTTTCAGGAAGAATTTCTGCGCCTCTCCAAAAAGAAGGTGAACGCTTCCCTGTGGCCTCAACTTCAGCTGGGGACTGGCTATGTCATCGACCGGGATCCCACCGGATCGGGTAATTACGCCATTGCCGCCCTGCAATTCCAGTTGCCTCTGTTTCAGTGGGGCGCCAGCCGGCTGAAAAAACAGGAGCTGGAGGCAAGGGCCCGGGCGGTGGGCTGGCAGTACCGGCAGACCGAACGCCAGTTTCAACAACAATTACAACATTTAGCCGAACAGCAAGACGCACTGAACAATGCTCTGAAGGCGCAGGGCGAGGAAATTCGGCTGGCCGAGCAGGCCCTGGAGCTGGCCCAGGCCAATTACCGCTCCGGGCTGAGCACCAATCTGGATGTCCTCTTCGCCCAACAAAAATTGTTCGAAAGCCGACTCCGGCTGGCCAGAACCCGGATGGCCTTACTGGAGAACCTGCTCCAGACCAGGCTTTTAACCGGAAATCTGAAAACAATACTAACTGCAGGAGCCAGACCATGAAACGTGTGCTATTCGCGTTAGTCTTTATTGTGCCTCCTTTTCTGATCGCCTGTGGTGGTCCCCAGGCGGAGGAGGCTCCCCAGGAATCGCCTGCTCCCATGAGCATTCAGGTCACACAGGTTCAGCAGCGGGACATGGCGGATACCCTGCACCTATTTGGCCGGGTGGCCTTCGTTCAAAAGACCCGGTTGGCCTCTCAATTTGCCGGGCGACTGGATCGCTTTCAGCTGCTTCCCGGGGATGCTGTGCAGAAGGGACAGATCGTGGGCATCATTGTTCCCCCACAAAAGGAAGCCCTCTCACGGCTAAACCACGACGCGTCGGATCCTCAAATCAATGAACTGATCAATCAGCATGTAAAAACCATTCCCCTCACCGCCCCGGTGACCGGCTCGGTGATTGCTCTCTATCATCACAGCGGCGATGTGGTCCAGGCCGGCGAGGCCATTGCGGA